>CAMFKD010000171.1 GCA_945957095.1 uncultured Chlamydiae bacterium | reverse complement strand
TCATTCCTGTCGCCCCACCAACGATAGCGACAGGGGTATGACCAAGGCGTTGAAACCACGCTAAACCCATGATGGCCACTAGATGGCCAAGATGAAGGCTATCGGCTGTAGGATCAAAGCCACAGTAAATGCGCATTGGCTTGTCTGCTCGTGTGCGCAGCTCTTCGCTGGTGGTGGCATCAATGAATCCACGTTGCTTCAGGACATCAATAATATTCGGCATAGTGATCTCTCTACATAGGTGGCAAAGGCATGAGCATAGCAGAAGCTGGAACTACACCCAAACAACTTTTCAGTTTGTGTGGGTATAAGATACCAGTATTCACATAATCGTGCCTTTAACGAGGTCATCGAAGGTTTCGCGTTCTCTAATGAGTGTCGCTTTCCCGCTATCTACCATCACTTCAGCAGCACGCGGCTGGCTGTTGTATTGCGAACTCATACAGAATCCATAAGCGCCTACGTTAAGAAGACCAAGCAGATCATCGACAGTTAACTGGGAACTAAAGGGAAGATCTTTTGCAAAGATATCACTATTCTCACAGATCTGTCCGACGAAGTTGACCTGATCGTCGGGCAAGGCATTCAGTTGGTTAGCATAGAGGATATGGTGATAGGCACCATAGAGGGCCGGACGCAATAGGGTGTTCATACCGGCGTCAAGACCGATAAACTTCTTATAACCCTTCTTGATCGATGTGACACGCGTCAATAGGATCCCTGCATCACACACCAAGTAACGTCCTGGTTCATGGATAAGATCAGGTTCTCCCATGTCATAGAGGTCCAATTTTTCACGCAACTTGTTGGTTACTCGTCTGGCAACGTCGTCGATATCGAGTTCATCCTGTTCAGGGCGGTAAGGGACGCCTAAGGAGCCTCCGATGTCGATGAAGTCGAAACGGATACCAAGACGCTGGCTGATGGGTCCTGCGATATCAAGTAGCTTGGCGACGATAGCTTCAAAGTAGTCTGGTGATAAGATATTAGAACCCGTCATCATATGGATGCCAAATCTCTCAACGCCGAGCTGCTGGGCCATTCTGTACGCCTGTTCGATATCGCGGTCTGGGATGCCGAACTTAGCATCGGGACCAGCAAAGACCAGCCCCTCTGCACCACCAAGTCCTACGCCTGGGTTGATGCGGAAGCACAGTGCTTTTGGTACAGTCACAAGTCTCTCTATTTGGCTGATGTCTTCCAAATTAAGTCTAAAACCATTGTCAACAGCATAATGGAGATCGCGCGTGTGGTTATAGACTCCAGAATAGAGGATTTTATCGACTGGAATTCCAGCCCGTTGTGCGATTAAGATCTCAGAAAGGCATGACGCATCGGCACCGGCGCCTTCGTCAGCTAAGACTTTAACGACAGCAGGGTTGTTGTTAGCTTTGACAGCATAATACACTTGAAACTTGGGATAGTGGCGACGGTACGCATTGACCAAGCGGCGGTAGTTGCTGACAAGACGATTGCGGCTGTAGACATAAAGCGGTGTGCCAAAAACATCCGCCAGCTCTTCTACACTGCAGCCATCAACGTGCAATATGCCATTGCGATTCTCTAATTCCACTACAGACTTCCAGATAGGTGGCCTTAACATCATTCCTCCGAAAACGCTAATAGTTGTTGATATAGGGTATTTAAATTTTCCGTCGAGAGCGGATGGAGCGGTTGGCGGCAGCCTCCCGCTGGCAAGCCGCACAGCTCCATTGCTGCCTTAATGGGAACAGGATTTGTTTCAACGAAGGCTGCAATGAAAAGAGGCAGAAGGCGATAATGCAGCCTCCTAGCCAGCACAAAGTCGCCTTGTAGAGCCGCATCGATGAATGCGGCTACTTCAGCAGGCACCAAGTTACTGACGACAGACACGACACCGCTAGCTCCCAACGCAATCATAGGTAGGGCATAGGCATCGTCGCCTGACCATACTCTAAAGTGTGGGTATTTGCTAACCACCATAGCGAAAATATCACTCACCTGAGCGAGGTTAGCAGTTGAGTCCTTGACACCGATGATAGATGGCAACCCAGCGAGTCTCAGCAATGTTTGGGTTTCGATTGGCACTGCCGTCCTTCCTGGAATGTTATAGAGAATGATTGGGATGTCTGTTTCAGAGGCGATGGCCGCAAAGTGAGCATAAATGCCTGCTTGCGTTGGTTTGTTGTAGTAGGGCGTGACCACTAATGCGATATCGGCTCCGAGATCCTGTGCTGTCTTCGTCATCTCGATGGTATGCCTGGTGCAGTTTGATCCTGTCCCTACGATAACCGGTATGCGGCCTCCAGCTTCTCTGACGGCGATCGTGATGACACGTTCGCGTTCGATGGCAGAAAGCGTCGGTGCCTCTCCAGTGGTCCCTAAGACCACGATGCCATCGATGCCAGCTGTCATCTGGTCGTGGATGTTGGCGGCAAGCCCCTCCTCATCTAACTCTAGATTCCGAAATGGCGTTACCAATGCTGTGATGGTACCTTGTAATGTCATGATAGACTCCTGCTAAAAAACTGTTCATGTAACAGACGGACGCTGCGCTGGGCATCCGCATCGTCAACGACTAAACTGGTGTTGAGCTGCGAGGCGCCATGCGAGATCATCTGAACCTCAATTCCTTCTCGAGACAAAGCATTGAGGGAGTGTTCCAGCACCAAGGCGGAACGGCTATTGCCGCCAACCAAGCTGACGATGCTTCTGCCGCTGACAATGTGAACATTGGCGATATCGGCCAGTTGCGACTCCAGGGCACTGACACCTTGGTGTTTGTCCAACGTCATAGAGATGCTCACTTCGCTAGTCGCAATGACATCGACAGAAATCCGTAAATCGGCAAAGAGCTGAAAGACTCTCGCCAAAAATCCATACTGTCCAAGCATACGCGTCGATGTCAGATGCACCATCACTTGACCGCGCTTACAGGTGATGGCGACGACAGGATTATCCCGTTCTAAAGGCTCTGCTGTGATCACAGTGCCAGGATGCTCCGGAGCGTATGAGTTCTTGACTCTGACTGGAATGTTCTTACGCATCGCCGGCTGAATGGAACAGGGATGCAGGACTTTAGCCCCAAAATAGGCGAGTTCTTCCGCTTCTTGAAAGGTCATCTGTGGCACAGGATGTGGTGCCGTAACCAGGCGAGGATCAGTTGTCATGATACCGTGGACATCTTTCCATACCTGTATTTCCCTAGCCGTCAGAGCAGCTCCCAGTACTGCGGCCGTGAGATCACTGCCGCCGCGGCCTAATGTTGTAATAGCCCCAGAGCTGTCTTTTCCAATGAACCCTGTGACGATGGGAGTCACTCCTATGTCCAAACCACCTAGTGCTTTGCTAATCGCCTGATAGCTTTCGGGTAACACCTCAGCACGGTTGTGATTGGACGAGGTGATAATGCCCGCCTCCCACCCATCGAAGGGTTTTGCATGGGTGCCTTGCTGGTTGAGAAAAGCGCTAAACACCCTCACCGAGAGCCTTTCACCAAAAGCTAGCAAGTGGTCGAGGGTTCGAGGTGATAATTCCTTCACTAAGGAGATACCCATAAGCAAGGTGTTTAACTCCTGAACAAGCCCTTGCCACTCTCTGTCGTCTAATCCTAATTCTCTCGCGATATCAGTATGTAACTGCTCAATCGCTGAGGTGTCGACAATGCCTTCTAAAGCTTGATGGGCTGCAGTGATCAGGTTGTCGGTAGTCTTACCTATGGCTGACAACACAACAACAGGTCTCTCATGCAGATGCTGCTCAATGATCGCTCTCACATGCCGCATGCGCTCCGCATTGGCTAAAGAGCTTCCTCCAAACTTCATGATAATCATTTTTTATCTCCAAATATACGTATAATAAATAGCTTCGTAGCACCTATGTGGCGACACGATAAGGGCAAAAACGGTTTCAGCCAAAAACGCTAGTGCAATGGCTGGATGTCAAACAAAAAATAAGGCTAAAAACTAAAAGGGGAATTTACTTTCGTTTAGAACAAACGAGAGCTTGCTTGCGTTTAGAAGACGCAAAAGAGAAAGAGGGGGTGGAGACATTTGCATCATTGAGATTGCGGCACACATCGCTCACAATTGTTTCAGAACAGGTCCGAATACACATTTTCACTAAACTCCTTTATTTTTCATCATAAGATGATTGCTATAATTATACTGTTTTCTTACCCGCTTGTCAAGAATTCTCTTTTGCCGTGCAACGGGGCTTTGGAATGCGTCAAGCTTGCTTGTATGGACGATGGACCTAATAGACGAAATGGACTCAATAGACATTATGGACTAAGGAGACGTCTACGGTGTCCATTTCGTCTATTAGGTCGATTACGTCCATGTTGTCCACCGACAAGCTTGCGCAATCCAAAGCCTCGCTGCGCTCGGCGAAAGAGGTGGACATATGCCTCTCAGTAGAGATAGCGCTGGACAAACGCGCTGTTAAAAGCATCACCATTCCATCCCTTGCGGATAGCCACAGATTTCGTGACTTCACCACCCAAGTCGATGACGGCATTAGAACCAAGATTGGTAGGTGACAGGCTATTCAGATAGGTGCTGGGATCTATTCCATCATGTTGTTATGTTCAGTGGTATTTGCGATCACCACTGCAACACGGCCTTTTAAAAAGAAATAATGGTCTACCATTTCCGTCAGCTTTTCTATAGGCGAACTTACGGTATCTCGATAGCTAACCGGTGTGAAAAATTAATTGCATTCATATTTCCCCTATTGTTTGAGGGGTATTTTATTCTAGACCCATTAATTTTTTATTAAGAAAATAGAGAAAGGTGAATAAAAGACCCTAAGCATAGCTACGCGTTCACGTACCCGGGGTCGCGCGAGATGTAAAATTCAAGCAAAGGGTTCAACGATACCCATTTCTTGCATCATTAACAATATCCCCTTATCGTTCGGGCCACGGGGAATTCCTGTGCTGTCGTACTCTAAAAAGTCTTCATGTTTATAGTGTTCCTGACCCGGTTCAGCATCGGGATCCGTTTCCTCATTCCAATCGCTAAATCTCGAACCCATAAACTCGTGGAATTGTTGCATGTTGATCATAGACTTTAGCGCATCCGCTATCTTAGGTCCGGTGGATGCTTCGCGAAATTGTGTCAAAATTGCGTCGCGATGAGGACTGATATATTGACGAAACCCCTGAAACTGACTTTGCGCAGCCTCTTTAGGCAAGCCCGCTTCTTGGCCGAACATGTCAAACGCTACTTGCGCAAACGTTGACATATCAACTCTTGCGCTGCGGGCTTGGAAACGTGCAACT
>CAMFKD010000170.1 GCA_945957095.1 uncultured Chlamydiae bacterium | reverse complement strand
GGACTGTCTTTGTCAAATGAGGATCGTCATTGATGAAGATCTTCGTATCTTCCGTACTCACCAGCTTGGCTTTGGTAAATAGAATCATCCCCGCTAACCCCACACCAATCATGATGAAGGCAGCAACAGAATAGAGCATCAATGAAAGATCAATCGGAAACGCAGCCATTATGTTCATTCGGGCTCCTCAGTCATCACTTCTAATACTCACATGATTCAAGATTATAAAGACGAAAAAGAATTCCTATCAAGGATCGTCCTTCAACCAGAGCAATTCCCGGAAAATCCTCCAGAAGGGCTGAACGACGGCTGACGAATGCCTTATTTTGTTTCTGCTTCGACATATGTTACACAAAGAAAATGACTTAGCTTTTTTTATTGCCATCAAGTATCTTTAGCAAAAAGGCCCAGTACCAGTACGTATTCGCCACTGAGCCACAGAGACCAGTGAGGAGGAATGAGATTAGGGAGAAAAAATGAAAGGTCTTAATCCAATATTCTAACACCTTCTCTCTATCTCAATCCTTCTCATAGATCTCACTGATCTCTGTGGTGAACAAATGCCAACACCACAAGATACCGTTAATTTCTATTTGACAATAATTGTAATATTCATTATAATTCCGCCAAAAGGATAGAAAATGTCAAATATTACGACGATTAAAACCGTTACTATCTCGGAATTGAACTGTGATCGCAGTTTCGCCGACGATTGGGAAAAACGCATTGTCATTAGATCGCAGCACGATGGAGTGATAGCGCACCTTACAAGCGTTGCTCTGGCGTCTGCCTTACCTTTGATATACCTTGCTCAAGCCTTCGAACAGTTAGGAAAGGCGGTCGTATGCGCACGTATGGTGCTGCTAAAGATGGGCAGACGAGACAACGACAACACTATCTTCTCACTTCAAACTCTGGCATGGCGGGTAGTCAGAGCGTTAGCCTGGCTCTCTCTAGCCCTCATCGCGACAGTCACACTCCCCTTCATTCTTATCAAACCCACACTCGTTATCCTTCCGCGGTTATTGTTTGATCGCA
Source organism: uncultured Chlamydiae bacterium (assembly GCA_945957095.1). Lineage (GTDB taxonomy): Bacteria > Chlamydiota > Chlamydiia > Chlamydiales > JAJFMA01 > CAMFKD01. The sequence continues at coordinate 4,227 of CAMFKD010000170.1, read as the reverse complement.
TACGCGGTCATCAACCTGTTCCTCCCCGTGATGTTGTGAAAGTCGCAGCACCAACCCCCGATACGTTACGGGAAGAGCGGCATCCCTGGTACATGCGTGCAAAAGAATACCTAAGCCTTGGGTATCGCAACCATGCAACAGCCATTAATATCGCCGCCTGTGCTACCGCATTGGCTTCAGTAGCAGGCTACTATTTATTCCAACGACATAGCCCTTACGATCTTAGCTTCTCCAAAGATAACAGGTGGACACGCTGTGAGGGCAATTTTACCTTTGACACCGACCAACAGCGTATCATCAATGGGTCTGGCACCTGTTTCATAGACGCGAAAGATAAAAGCTGGATATTGCAAGGCAAATGGGCACATGGCTGCTTTGTCAATGGAGAAGTCGTCAAACACACGGGAAAAGATGTGAGAAAGTGGGCTGGAACGTTCTACCCCCGCTGCTCTAGGTCTCCGCGACCTAAGCAAGTGACGATAGATCTAAATGGACAGTTAGCTGCCAGCGGCACTTTTAACATTACCGGTCAACCCATCAACGTCGTATACTTTCATCCCAGCGGAATCTCCGGTAGATACCACAAAGGCACCCTAGAAGGCCCCTTAGTCCAGTACGATGGACAAGGCAGAACCATATCATGCGTGGTAAAAGGTCGACGATATGGCCCCGAACTAGAATATTCGTCATATGCAGATCCCCCTTCAGTCAAACAATGGTACTGGGGAAACAAAAAGGTGACTCAAGAAGAGTATGTTGAACGTCTTGCCACAAAAGCTCCGGATGGCCGAATAAAAACGACAACACGAACGTGTGCTAAACTCCAACCCAAATTTATCACGGATGTGACTCTAGCATAATCGTCATCTACAAATTGACAGTAATCTTTATTTTGATGTAAAGTTACCCAATCGATTACAAAGTATTATTTGTCTATTAGAGGTATTTCAGAACAATGACTACTGGCCACTTACAAATTCATAGCGACAATATTCTTCCCATCATAAAAAAATGGTTGTATTCCGACAAAGATATCTTTGTACGTGAATTGGTCTCGAATGCCTGCGATGCCAGCCACAAGATCAAAGTGTTGCGAGAAGAGGGGCAAGTAGCTGACGACGGCATTGAACTCCGTGTCGACGTTTCCATCGACAAAGAAGCGCGAACACTGACCTTCAGCGATTGCGGCATTGGTATGGATGCCGCTGAAGTGGAGAAGTACATCTGCCAGCTTGCCTTTTCGGGTGCTGAAGAGTTCCTCGCCAAATACAAATCTAATGTCGAAAGCGACCGCATCATCGGCCATTTCGGCCTTGGCTTCTATTCTGCTTACATGGTCGCTAGCCGCGTTGTTATCGACAGCCTCTCGTATCGTGAAGGAGCCGAGCCAGTTCTATGGAGCTGTGCCGACGGCACCGAATATACGCTCGAAAAGGGCACGCGCACGACACGTGGCACTGACATTGTGTTGCACATTGACGCCGATAATGATGAATATCTCGATGCTGCTCGTATTAGAGGCATCTTAGATCACTATTGTGCCTTTCTGCCTTACCCCATCTATCTCAATGGGCAGCACATCAACCACAAAGAACCCCTTTGGATCAAGTCGCCCTCTGAATGTACAGATAAAGAGTATGTGGACTTCTATCGCTATCTATATCCAGGTGTGGAGGACCCTCTGTTTTGGGTACATCTGAATGTCGATTATCCCTTCCATCTCAAAGGCATCCTCTACTTCCCTAAGATGGAGAAGCAGATAGACCTGCAGAAGTATAGTGTAAAACTATTTTGCAATCGCGTTTTTGTATCAGACAGCTGCAAAGACCTCTTGCCTGACTATCTCACAATGCTTCGAGGGGCTATTGAAAGCCCAGACATCCCTCTCAACGTCTCGCGTAGCCACCTGCAGATGGATCGGACAGTGCGTCAGTTGTCAAGTCACATCTCCAAGAAGGTTTCAGACAGCCTCACCGCTCTATATAAAAGCAACCGCGACCGCTTTCTATCGGCCTGGAAGGACATTTCCGTCATCATCAAATTAGGCGCTGTGGAAGATGATAAGTTCTTTGAGAGGATTAAAGCGTTACTGCTATGGCGCTCTGTCGCTGGCGACTGGATGACGGTTGAGGAATATGTAGAGAGGAATCAAGATAAAGCCAAGGACAAGATCTTCTACACTACGCATGAAAAACATGCTGAGCATCTGCTTGAAGCCTATCGTGATAAACAGATTGAGGTGCTCTGTGCCGATAGCCCTATTGACCCTTACCTGATCCACACCTTAGAAAAGCACTTGTCAGGCATCCGATTCCAACGCATCGACGCCGACGTCGGCGATGCTTTGCTTGACACCTCTAGAGAAAAGACGATTTTAGACGCTGAAGGCAAGACTCCAGCAGGGCGTCTAGCGGACTTTGTCCGTCGCAAACTCGATGTACCACATGTGGAGGTAGAAGCGAAGAGTTTGGCCAGCGATAACCTACCTGGCATCTTGACCATTGAAGAAGAGCTACGCCGCTATCGCGACCACATGAAGGCGATCACTCCCGAGGCAGCTAGTCTTGGCGGCTTGGTAGATCAACGCACCTTCATCGTCAACACGAACAGCCCTCTCATTGACGCGATTGTCAAGCTAGACGCTCAAGACCCTGCCTTAGCTTCAGAGCTCGTCCATGAAGTCTATGAACTAGCCCTCCTAGCCCAGCGAGAGCTTAAAACCGACTCATTAGGCGCTTTTGTTGCGCGCAGCCACAAGATCCTCGAAGCTCTGGCTAAGAAGGTGACGCAATGACACCTAAGGCAAGGATAGGCCGTGATATTTGATCTGAAATCTCCAAAATCCTGGATCGCTGGCCTCCTCGGCGTCGCCCTCCTTGCCTTAGCCATCTGTGGTTGCCATAAAAGTGTCGATCTATCCCGCGACCCGTTGGCTATCTATCTCACATGGCAGCACGCTCCTGATACCACGATGACCGTCCAATGGATTGGCAATGCAAAAGAAGAAGGAGCGCACGTTCTTTATCGCACTGAAGAACAAAAGGAATGGTACGAAGCGTCCGGCTTCAGCCGCCCCCTCCCTCAAGACCATGATGATAAACATGTGTATATCGTAGAGTTGACGAACTTATCTCCTGACACTGCCTATCGTTTTAAAATTGCCGGAACAGATGGTGAGTACAAATTCCACACCATGCCCAGTCATTTGGACAAACCGATCCGCTTCGTTGTCGGCGGCGATATGTTCCACGAAACCACACAAATACTGCAAAACGCTAACCTTCTTGCTGCCAAGAAAAGTCCGATGTTCGCTGTGGCAGGTGGTGACCTCGCATACGCCAGCGTGCGTGAAATCGAAGGTGCTGAAAATTACGAACGTTGGATGGAATTTCTGATCCGTTGGTCAGAGGACATGATAACGCCCGAAGGCTATAAAGTACCGCTATTAGCGTTGATAGGCAACCACGACGTCAATGGCCGCTACCTCCAACCACCCAGCAGTGCCAAGTTCTACTATACCCTCTTCACCATGCCTGGAAAGCAAGGGTACAATGTGCTCGACTTCGGCGACTACATGACTTTTATTATGTTGGACTCCGAACATACACATCCGATTAACGGGGCTCAGACGGAGTGGCTGAGCAGCACACTAGAGACCAGGCAACAGTTTCCACATAAGTTTGCGGCTTATCATATCCCTGCCTATCCCTCCGTTCGCACGTTTAATGGAAAGTATAATCCTCTTATCAGAAAGTATTGGGTGCCCTTATTCGAAACATATGGCCTTAACATTTCTTTCGAACACCACGAACACGCCTACAAACGCACCTATCCTATTAAAGCTGGTCAGATCGATCCCAGCGGTGTGACTTACATCGGCGATGGTGCCTGGGGCGCAACACCCCGTCCACCGCACACTCCGGAAGAGCGTTGGTACCTCGCTAACACTGCCCAATCTCAACACATACTCCTCGTCGAAATCACGCCTCAAGAACGACGCGTCACCGCTTATGATGTTCCAACAGGTAAAGCCATCGACGAAGTGGTGCAAAAAGTCGGAAGATAGGAGACAGGAGTAAGGAGACAGATGTGGTTAATGGCAGGTGACTGACCATTAAAGCGATTTCTTGAATCGTTCATCTGGAGAGGGGGGAGGAACCTCGTTATCGCTTGTGTGATCCGAAAGTCTCGTTATGAGAGGGATCAGATTAACGCAAAGACTGCAGA
>CAMFKD010000169.1 GCA_945957095.1 uncultured Chlamydiae bacterium | reverse complement strand
GGCTTCGAGGCTGTACTAGTCGTCGACCTGCCAGCACCACAGGAGGGGACACCGCACCCCTTCCTGCAAAGTCTTAAAGAGGCCCAACTTCAAAGCATTCTACTGGCTACAGCGACGACAGATGAGCGGCGTCTCAGACAGATCGCCTGCCACGCCGAGGGTTTTCTCTATTATGTTTGCCAAAGAGGCACTACCGGAATCAGAAAAGGGCTACCGTCTGACTTTGATTCCCAAATCTCTCGACTCCGTCAATTAGTCGACCTCCCAATCGTTGCAGGCTTCGGGATCGGTGACCGCACCAGCGCCACCAAAGCAATCGAACAGGCTGATGGTTGTGTCGTCGGCTCGGCATTCGTCAAACGGATGGGCGATCGCATCTCTCCTTCCGAACTTACTGTAGTGGCGGCAGCGATCAAGCCTTTACTCTAAGTAAGGACATCGGTTATAACTACTGTATATTTGCGATGTTCGTATCAAAAAAAATCTACTCACAAAAGGAGAGACTATGGCTTCCGTATCCCCTACAACAGCAGCAACAAAATCCAACACACCTGCACCGATTGCAGCTTCTTCGCAAAAAGCAAAAACTGAAAGCAGGGTCAATACACTCGTCCTTAAGGTCTGTGCTGTGATGTTTGCCGTCTTTGCCACCGGTGCTGTTACCACAGGCTACCTAGCCCTACAAGCGGGAGTATACACAAACCTGGGCCTGCTCCTGACAGCTGCGTCTTTATTCGTCGCTTATAAAGCGTTAAGATCTGTGATGGCTGCCGCTGTAGCCTGCATTGCCAACACGAAAATTTCAGTGTCATTAGGCTATTAATCAGTGCAACCATAACACAAAGGATCCCACATGGCGGCCATTTCATCAGCCACTACAACAACACCACAGCGCACAACAGAACTACCTAAAAAACCAGAAAGCAACAGCCAAATAATTGCTGTGCTCAAGGTATCAGCCATTGCCGTTAGCCTATTCGCTAGCGCTGCTGCAGGTCTAGGATACTTAGCTTTCCAGGCTGGGTTATCGACCAATTTAGGGCTGCTTCTGTCTGCTGCTGCTCTATATGCAGCATATAAAGCGGTAAGGGCCGTGATGAGCCCCTTAATCACCTACGTTGTGGAAAACGGCTAGGAAAAGACAATTAGCGATTCTAGCTGAATGTTGACCGCAGAGAACACAGAGGCACAGAGAGGGCAATGAAAAAAACTAAATACCGTACTTTTACAAAAGTCGGAAGAGATTTCTCATTTCCCATCTTTTCTCTGTGTTCTCTTTGCGCTCTGTGGTAATCAATTTCTAAAAATGAGTGGTTGTTTAGTAGAAATGGCTAAAGGACAATGGATGGGATGAGCGAGGAATTATTCCAGGTACTTCCTTCACCCTCGCTGAGTACATACTCACCCCTTAACATTAACTTAACAACTTCTTGATTGTCTTCTAATCAAAATATGTAAATATAGCCCATATTTAATAATAGGAGACATAAATGTCTTTATCTCTCGTTTGCCAACATGATCTATCCTTTAGCTTCCTGCGCAAAGCAATCGATATCCCTTTCCGCGATGGCGCCTCTCTCATTCGTTACGGATTAGGCATCCCGACCCTCAACGAGCGGATGATTCAGCAACTCACCGATCATAGCTACCCTCTCGCCAAACCAGGCTTTGTTACGCGTACTGCGGCCCTGCTTACGGGTGTTCTGCTCTTCGTGCCCATCCTCAACATTGTTCTCGACTATCTCGTCAGGAAGATTGTCGATAGGTTACCCCCAGCTAACACCAGCGATAAAGCTGTAGAGCAAATCAACTCTCGCCTACCCACAGAAGGCACTCATACAGCTCAACAATTTTTCTTCGATGAGAGCGAAGTCAGCAAGAGCCTAAAGCGTTCTCTTCGACTAGCCAGAGAGCAGATGCATGCGGAGCTTCCGCCAAACCCCGATTTTGATGAAACGGTAGAAGAGGTGCTCTTCCCGGAAATGGAAGATGTCCATAGTATGATCGTCGGTGGCCTTAACGTTGGGGTCGCCCAAAAGAATGGTCTGCGGCCTACACTGGAAGACCGCTATCTCGCCACCGAAGTGACTTTTGATACCCTAGACCCGAACTACAAGACTGAAAAGGTCGCGAAGTTGTTCGCCGTCTTTGATGGGCATGGAGGAGCTGAAGCCGTTAACTTCGCCTCTAGCCGTCTGCCCCATTATCTGAGTCGCAATCTCACCCGCCTCTTCAAGGTAGGTGTCACTGACGGTTCAATCCAACAGGCGTTGCGTACGACATTCCAAGAGCTTGACCGCGACTATGGTGGCAATGCTGGCACCACCGCATGTGTCGCTTTGCTTATAGATAATAAACTCTTTGTTGCTAACGTCGGTGACTCACGCGCCATCATCAGTCTGCGTAAACACAGCTACCTTCAGCGCTACTGGAAATCTTGGCCGCAAATCGCATCATTCTTAGGCCTTGGCTTCCTCTTCCGCAAGACGGTCCAGCTGTCCAAAGATCAGAAGGCTGACGATCCTGAAATGATCCGTGGTGTCGTCAAAAGAGGTGGCATCATCTCTAAAGCCGACAAGGAACCAGCAAAGGTTAATGGCATGCTAGCTCTACCTAGAGCTATTGGCGATTGGGATATTCGTGGTATCAATGGTGAAAAGTGCATTTCACCTCTACCCAAGATTACCAAAATTAACAACCCAACAGGATTGTTACTGCTGGGCACCAAAGGCTTTTGGCATACGGTCACTACCGAGCAGGCGGGAGATATCCTCGATACGTTCGATAAGCACCACCTCCGCTGCCATATTGCTGCGGCGAAGCTAGCACAAGCGGCCCAGAAGTCAGGCTCCGATGACAATATCACTGTCATGATGGCTGCAATATAATCATAATCTTAATCCATAGGTATTATTATGCACCCCACCAACGCCATATCAGGGTCTAATGGCTCCTCAGCAATGCCCAGCAAGCAGATTAGCTATACACAAGCTGAGTTGACACTCATCAAACGTATCAATGTTGTGGTTTCCCTCATCCTAAGCGCTGGCGCTGCCGCAGCGGCTTACGCTGCGACGCATGTTGTTCTCGCTTCACTGGTAGGCGTGTGCTTGACAGGGCTCTCTGTCATACTCGCCCTCAAAGCAATTCACATTGCTTACAGCGCCTATCAGCTTCATACTGACTCTTCAGGACCAGCCATGGGTTCACATCATCCCTATGAAAATAGGTTGATAGAAGATCCCCTATTTGTGAAACTGCGCATGGAAAAAGCTGCAGCGCGCGCCGCTGCCACTGTCAATGCTGGTGGTTCGGAAGACTTTGAAACAGTTTTCTGGGATCCGATGCCTGCAGAATTTCGAACGCAACTCCCGATCTCGTCTCAGGTTGTTGCTAAGTCGGAAGAATACAGCGAGCCTCCTCGTCTACCGAAGCACTTTGTCGCCACGGCACATACGCAGGGAAGGCGTCCGACGATGGAAGATAGAACTGTCTACACCTCTGTTCCCTTTACGTCGCATGGAAAAACAACAACCGCTACCGTATATGGTGTCCTAGATGGCCATAATGGCGATGAGGCCGCAGACTTTGTCTACAAAAATATCGCGAATACCCTTTCGCAAAACCTCTCACGTTTCTGCCAGAATGGCATCTCCGATGCAGGCATCTACAATGCCCTAAGGACCACCTTCGTCGAGTTAGACCGCGCCATCTGCGCAGCTGGCATTAAAGAGGCCGGTACAACAGCTTGCATCGCTGTCCGAATCAACGGAGACCTCTACGTCGCTAATACAGGAGATTCCCGCGCTGTCCTCGTCGACGGAGAGTCCATGACAGCACTGTTTGGAGGCAAAATCAACCAGCTGACAGAAGACCAAAAACCCTCCATCCCTCATCTCATGAAAGGGATCAGAAACCGGGCAGGTTTTGTGGTGCCGGGTGAAGTAGCGCGCGTCTTCGGTCGGCTAGCGGTCGCCCGTGCTCTAGGGGACTGGTGGAGTAGCCATGCACTCGGTCAATCCGGCCATAAGGTGCTCTCTCCATTGCCTAAGATCACTAAAGTGCCAAAAGAGAAGATTACTGCCGACAGTATCCTAACCATCGCCTGCGATGGGCTATGGGACGTCGCATCCTCTAACCAGGTTGGCTCTGTAATACAAACCTACAGCCAACGCCAATCAGACCCAGCCACAATCGCGCATCGTCTAGCCCAAGCCGCTTTGGACGCTGGCTCCACAGACAATATTTCCATCATGTTGGTTGGATTGTAAACAGATTTCCTAATTCTTGCGCGAAGCGCAGCACTCCAGGGCGCTTCGCGCAAGAATTAGGTATGCAAGCTTGCACTCTAAAGCCTCGCTACGCTCGGCGATGAAAAAAAAACCTCGCCGTGTTCGGCGAGGTAAAAGATGACAACTTCGTTGTACTCGGCGAAAACAGAGTTTATCGCTTGGAGAACTGGAAGCGTTTTCTGGCGCCTTTGAGGCCGTACTTCTTACGTTCTTTCTTACGCGAGTCGCGTGTCAAGAAGCCTACTGCTTTAAGGTCATGACGACGTTCTTCGTTCTCTAACACCAGAGCCCGAGCCAAACCTAAGCGGATAGCCACCACTTGCCCCTCGATGCCACCACCCTTAACGCGGATGACGAGGTCGTAAGCAGCCGCTTTAGCAACTTTCTCCAAAGGCGAGAGCGCTGTCTGACGCTGCAATTCTGTGGGGAAGTACTGGGCAAACTCACGTCCATTCACATTGATCTGGCCAGCACCTGGACGAAGGCGTACAGAAGCCACTGCAGTCTTACGGCGTCCTGTGCCTATAAATTCTTCGAATTCTTTAGCCTTCTTCATCTTACACACTTACCTTTATGGGTTGTTGCGCAGGGATGTCATGTTCGCCACCAGCGTAAATACGCAGGCGTTTCAGCTGTGCGTTCCCTTGCTTCGTCTTGGGCATCATCCCCTCGATGGCATGGCGAAGAATATAGGTAGGCTTACGAGCCATCATCGTGCGGTAAGGTGTTTCTCGCAGTCCACCGATATGGCCGGTGTAATGACGGTAGACCTTTTGCGCTTCTTTATGACCAGTTACCTCAATCATCTCCGCGTTGATCACAACAACACCGTCGCCGCTGTCAACGTGAGGGGTATAAGTAGCACGGTGTTTGCCGCGCAAAATTTTCGCTATTTCCGATGCTAGACGACCAAGAGTTTTTCCTTTAGCGTCGATGAGCAACCATTGACGCTGGATCTCGTGTTTCTTCAACATCGGTGTATCTTGTCG
>CAMFKD010000168.1 GCA_945957095.1 uncultured Chlamydiae bacterium | reverse complement strand
AACTCCACTCGACTAGTCGTCGGCAGCGTCAGATGTGTATAAGAGACAGCTCCAGGAGGTGATTCCCAGCCCATAGCTCTGGTATAACGGCGCATACTCTACTTCAACACGATGGCGATGGAAAAGATTGTACTCCGGCTGCTCCATCGTAGGAGGACGACAACCTATCTCCCGCGCTATCGTATGCGCTTGACGTATCTGCTCCGCACTCCACTCCGATGTCCCCCAATAAAAGACCAGCCCGTCGCGGATCAGATGATCCATGGCACGGACAGTCTCTTCAATCGGCGTATGGGGATCCGGTCGATGGCAGTAGATAAGGTCGACGTAATCGACCTGGAGGCGCTGTAAAGACTTTTTAGTCCCTTCTACAATGTGCTTAAAGCCAAGGCCGCGGTCATTGGGGCCTTCTCCTCCCCAAAAGATCTTCGTGGATAGCACAAGGTCCTCGCGGCGATACTCTTTAATCGCCTGCCCCATCAAAAGCTCTGCTACTCCGCCACCATAAGCTTCTGCATTGTCAAAGAAGTTGACACCCTGGTCAAAGGCTGCCGCCATACATTCTTTGACGTTGGCGAGGTCCAGTGTTTCACCAAAGGTAATCCATGATCCAAAAGATAATGCGCTGACTCTAAGCCCTGACTTGCCTAAATGACGGTACTCCATAACGACGCTCTCCTACGCTATACCATGATGATAGGCTAAGAAAGAGCTAATCGCAAAGTTATTTTTATAACCAAGCTTAGTTGGTCTCGTAACCGAACAAAAAGTTCTCAAGGATAGGATCTCTGGAATCGGAAAGTTTCTGCTCAGGTTGTAGGCCCGAAGGTGGTACAACAGGTAATGGGCTAACACTCACATCTGTTGTATCTTCACTATCGTCTATGCCTGGCGTCGAAAGAGTAGCTTTTGCCTTGATGTCCGCTAGAGCCGAAGTAACTGACTTGGCTAAGTGGTTAGTCACAATATAACTTCCATGACGATACTGCACTGGGATTGAATCAAACTCGTAGGTCTGCCCAACTTGAAAGCCCTCAATAGGCTGATGCACAACGACAGGATAGCGATAGACCTTCGCTAGCTCGATTCTCTCTAAAATGTCATCCTCATCATCATCGCCTTCTAAGACAGCTGTGGCTAACTGCTGTAACACATCCCGCGCCCACAGGTTGGGGGTGAGACGGTGATGTGCCAATTTCGCTCCTGTTAACGGCGTCGTCGCCGTTTCTCCACGATCGCTAATCCATCGCTGCATCTCTGTCAACTCAGCTGTATGACCATTTGCATCCACAACAGGATTAACAAATGGCTTATACTGCAGATTCCAAAGCCCAAGCCGTTCGCTTACCCCTTCATAGATCTCTTGCTGCTTAAGGGTTCCTTTAAACTTTGGAAGATCGGGAAGCTTCAACTCTATCTCTTTGGGAGGTGGCTGCACTGGCATCGATGAGTTTGGCGCAGGAATTTCAGATGCCCTAGAGCGCTGACGACAGCTGACGTCGACTTCAGAAAAGACAGTGCAGACCGGAGCACGCAATAATGCATCCGGTGCAAGACGTTCCACACGGGTTAAGAAACGGTCACTAGAGCATTTATCGCTATCGCGATCAAAAGCATTCGATATGATAGCAAGCTGGATAGCTTGAGAAACGCGCCTAGCATGCCAGCGAACCGCCGACCAACATAAAAACTTAGGGATAGCCTTTCCAATATGACGGGCAGTGCGTATCGGCATGTGACGCAGCACCTCACGAATAGCGGCTGGTAAGGCTTTAATGCAGATGTGGAACGAGTGGTAAACAGCAGCGTAACAGGCTAAACTCTTGGTGGCGACAGTAAGTAGTAGTTCTTCGCGTTGCACCGCTGTGTAGTCACAACGACGCCTTTCAGCACGCTGCTCATAACGCACCAATGTGTTGTAGGTAGCGGTAACAGGCCCTGTGAGAAAACTTTCCATACTCATCTTACTAAATCCTTTTACAGTTTCAACGCGGCCAATTTTAGCCCAATACCATTAAGGATAATTAAAGAGCTTAAGATTAAACACAAGACTATTTATCTGCAAAGTGATTATCGGTATTTGTTCACCTATGTCACCATTCGTCCCCGCACCCTTGTGCGCGCCCATATGCATTAAGCTAAACGACATTTTCACCACACAATTTCTTACCTTATTAGGGTTATTCATATTTTTTGCAAATCAAGCTCTGATAAATGCGCTCTCCCCTGAGGAGAGAGACTGGCATTATCTTTGCATTGAAGTGGCAGACTGGCCTATGTCACCATTAGTGCCCGGAACCGGCACGCAAACGAGCAACGATAGGAATGATATAACGATATGAACGATAAAAATTAACTACTCGTATTTAAGAATTTATTACCACAGAGTACACAGAGAACACAGAGGAAAGACAGGGAAATGAGAGATATTTTTTCGATTTTGACGAAGGTATTGTGTTTGTTTTTTTTATTTCCCTCTCTGTGTTCTTTGTGCGCTGTGGTGAAAATGTCGTTTAGCTTAATGCATATGGGCGCGGGCACGAAAGAGCTACCCATGAAGGTATACCTGGGAGGTGTGTATGGAAAGTAAAAAGGATATCTCTTCCGAACGCATGACATCGCTAAAGCCCGCCGCCAGCACAATAGGATCTGCGCAGCAAGCCTACCTTACGACGATCGTCACCAACAAAGTCATCCGCTGCTTTAGTAGCAAAGCCACAGAAAGCAAAAACAAACCCCACACCCGCCAAGCCCGTGTCATCCACGTAGGTGAAGCTATCACCTATACAGGCACCGGCATCAAAGCCCACGGCAGCCTAAACAAGCACATACCCAAGAAATAACGTACGCGTTCAAGGGGTAGTCCATTCGTGCCCGCGCCCGATTTATAGACTCCGGGCTCGTGCACATATGCATTAAGCTAAACGACATTTTCACCACAGAGTGCGCAGAGAGGGAAATAAAAAAAACAAACACAATACCTTCGTAAAAATCGAAAAACTCTCTCTCATTTCCCCTTCTTTCCTCTGTGTTCTCTGTGCGCTCTGTAGTAATAAATTCTTAAATATTAGGAGTTAATTTTTATCGTTCATATCGTTATATCGTTCCTATCGTTTTCTCAACTCTTCTGCATACATAGCTTAATGCATATGGGCGCGGGCACGAATCGGAATATAGGGAAAATGTAGCAATGGTGAATGATGCAACAACATCCACTGCCTGCAAAAGATTTCTATCGTTGGATATAGATGAATTGCCCAGGAGAGGACTCGAACCTCCACACCTCGCGGCACCAGAACCTAAATCTGGCGTGTCTACCAATTTCACCACCTGGGCGAGGGAATGGTATCATCATAGCGGCTAAGTGTTGTTTTCGTCAAAGGGTAACTTTTCAAAAGTTACATCAAAAGATTATAAATAAAAATATTTATTGATATTAAAATAAATATTATATACAATTGAATTATAATTTAATAAAAATCAAACAAAGGAGATATAACATGGAAACCTTCATAAGCTCTGTATCTAACACTGGTTATGGCGCTCCGGTTGTCGCAACCATCAGCATTGCTGTCGCCGCAGGTACTTTGATGTGGGGCCTCTACAAATACGTGACCACACCTCCTCCTCCAGCTGCACCTCCCCCACCACCGCCACCTAGTATTCCTCTCAATCCCCAAGAAATGGACCGTCTATCACAGGCACAAGAAGTCTACCAACAGCGGATAAACGATCTTTCCTCGCAGGTAGCTGCCGGCGAAGCACATCTCCAAAGGGAAGAACAACAGTTAGGTATCAGTGATCGGATGTTCAACACCGAGCGCGCTCAGCAAGTTAGCCAAATTCGCCAACAAGTCGAGACAAACAAGCGACAGCTGACCCATACTCAGGGGCAGGCACAAACCACACAATATCTACAAGCAAACACAGAAAGGACCGGTCAAGTAGAGTACAGGATTCAAAACCTGAGAGAACGCACAGCCAACGCCTGGACAACAGCCCAAACTAGTGCACAGCAGCGCGATGCTCAGTGGAATAGGCTTAACATGAGACAAAAGACCATCTATGCTATCCCAACCGCTACACTACGAGCTGGCGCCGGAAGAGCTCTTATGACAGGAACAGAAGAAGTAGAAACTTACATCCAGCGTGAAGAAAGAGCTGCACAAAATACACAAACCTACGAATACCTATATAGAGAAACAGACGGAGCCTACCAAGACCTGATAGGCACTATGCATCGAAACATTCAGCATGACCCCACCCATAATCACGACCGTTCCCGCAAACAGAAACTCATTCAAGCCCACACCCTAGCCCGCCGACTCAAACAAGAGGCAGACGCCACAAATAGCGCCATCAGCAGCTATAGATTTACAGACAACCTGTCCACTATGGTAGAGGTAGCAGCAGACAATGCTAGAACTCCTGAAGAAAGGGACGGCCGCAGGCAATTAGCAAGCTTAGGACGTCTATCCGCAACTTGGGACCTTGCAACCGTTACCGATCATCTAGATCGTATGCAAACACTCGCTAATGAACTGGATGCTCTGGCAAAAGAACTCGAGACAAATGTTGACACCCAGGGAATTCAATCAACGCAGCTAGACGGCGCCTCTAGCTCGATGTGGGCCTTCAATATCGCGGAGTTGTTTGGATCGAATAGAGGAGCGTTAAGTTTACCCCTTAACATCGCGGAATATTTCAACAACGAAAGCATTGTCTCTACTGTCACCCAAATGGGTCGAGCCGCAGAGGCGATCGGAGCACAGCTTATCACTCCAGCAATCAGCATCTTTGAGCAAGAACGCTCTCTGCTGAGAAACCAGGAAGCAAGCACGTTGGAAGATGCGGAAAGATTCCGCGAACATGCCAGAACTTACCTCCAGCACCAAGCTGCTTAAGAGACCACAAGTTAGCCACCTAGTACTCTAGGTGGCTAACTGTCTACTGTCCAAGCACACCCGTTGCAGAAGAGTAAGATCAGCGCCACGGGGAAGAAGACCAGAAGCCAGAAGCCCAACCAAAAGCGCGAACCATCATATCGCAACCGATAGATCGTGCCGTCAGAGTTAAAGTAAGCCCCTGTTAAAAATAGCATGATCGCAATCGGGAAGAAAACAATCACCCAAAAGATCAGCCAAAACAAAGAGCCGCTGTACTTAATTCTGTATTCACTAGAAGCCATATCTTTACCTCCATTATCAGTACATGTTCATCTATTCCAACAAACTGAAAACGAAGATCTTAAGCGCATCTGAAAATCGAAAAAACCTCGTAAATAGG
>CAMFKD010000167.1 GCA_945957095.1 uncultured Chlamydiae bacterium | reverse complement strand
CCCAGACTGTCTCAGCTCGCTAGGTCATCACGTGGCAGGACTTTTTGAGAAGCTATCTAAAATCCTTTGAACGTCCAACATGCATTCTATATATTTTCCATCTAGTGATCACTAGCTTAGGATGAATGTGAGACTTCTATTGCCATTGTTATTGAGCTGTTGTTATTGCTGTTTACTTGTATCTGAGCAAATCGTCCGGGTCGATGATCCTTTGTGGAGGATCGGTGGAAAGATGTATTTTGAAGCGAAGGGGCAATCTGATTACATAGGTACTCGGGAGATTCATTCTATTACTAAGTCAATTATCAAACAAATATTTCAAATTTACTCGGGCGATAGTTCTAATATGGCATACCGGATTTGGAATTTGGAATGTCGGGAGCTCTATGGCGGATACAGGCTGGAAAATACTTTTCTATAAGCTCAACCAACGAAGAGCCATCAGAAAGATGAAGAATGAAGGTGGGAGTAGTGTGAATTCATCAGTCATTATACGCAAAGCTCTACCAGAAGATTTGAATCAAATTGTTTGATTACTCGGCGATGATGAATTTGGGAGTCAACGAGAAGATCAAGTGGATCTTGCTGCGTATAAAGCAGCATTCGATGCCATTCTGGTCGATCCTAATCATTATATTCTTGTTATGGAAAAGGACGGAGAGCTTATAGGCTGTGTTCAAGTTTCATATCTGCCAAATCTGACGTTTAAAGGATCATGGCGTGCTCAATTTGAAGGTGTCAGGATCAGCCGAAGCCATCGTGGTGCTGGTTTAGGGAGGCAGTTGATTGGTGAGGCCATTGCACGGGCCAAGGCACGTGGCTGTAAAATTGTTCAGCTCACGACCACTGCTGGCAGGCCGGAGGCAATTGCCTTCTACAAATCGCTTGGCTTTAAAGGAACACACATTGGAATGAAGCTTCATACAAAACGATATCACTAGTGGAAGGATTAGAGACATCATCCAAAGTTATGAAAACGATCTGGGTGACTATCTTTTTATTACAGCTATCAAGCCACAACAAAAAAGCTAGCCATGATGGGTGCTGCGAAGGCTTGGAGTGCTGTGAGCTTTGACTTGCTAGGGAACGCTGCAATAGCAAGAGTCTTGGATGTAGAACGTTTTTCACAAACCTATCATTTTTTTTGTGAATTTGGATTCGGCTAAGGAATAAATTGGAACGACACTGTTGTATAAAACACCCACCTGTTATATACATAATGTGTATAAAACACCCACCTGTTTCATACATATGCGCAGAAAATTTCACGAGATCCTGAGCACTTGGAAGAACCATCCTCTTCGCATGCCCCTCATTGTCCGCGGCGCGCGTCAGGTCGGGAAAACTTACATCATTGAATCGTTTGGGAAAGAGGAGTTCGATCACTGCCTTACCATTAATTTTGAAGAATCTCCCAAGTTCCAGACTTGTTTCAAAGACTTGGATCCTGTTGCGATCCTAAATCAGATCGGACTGATATCCCAGCAACGGGTCATCCCGGGTAAGTCTCTACTATTTTTCGATGAGGTTCAACAGTGTCCTCGCGCTCTTCAATCTCTGCGTTATTTCAAAGAAAAGCTACCAGCTCTGCATGTGATTGCTGCGGGTTCTCTGCTTGAATTTGCATTGAAAGACGATGAGTTTTCCTTTCCGGTGGGGCGCATACAATTCGCACGGCTTTACCCACTCTCTTTCGAAGAATTTCTCTTAGCGGGTGGATATGACGATTTGGTCGAAGCCTTAGCCTCATACGACTTTGAAAAGCCTCCTCCCTTGGCGATACATGAACACCTATTAAGCCAACTGCAGGACTATTTCTTAACTGGCGGCATGCCAGCAGCTGTCCTATCTTATCTTACAACTAGGGCTTTTTTGGACGTCAAGCGCGTTCAGCAGTCTCTTTGGTCCGCGTTTGAGTCGGACTTTGGAAAATATGCCACACAAACTCAGCACCAGCATCTCAAGAAGGTCTTCGAGGCGCTTCCAAGGCTGCTTGGCGATCACATTAAGTACAGCCGCATTAGCCCCGACATCCCAAACCCTGCTCGCGAAATGAAGCATGCCATCGAGCTGCTAAAACTCGCAGGGCTATTACATCCCATCTATGCGACCTCAGGGGGGAGCTTGCCACTCACAGTTGGACTACGAGAGTCCATTTTTAAATGGCTATGTCTAGACATCGGTCTTGTCCAGTGCTCTATGGATGTAGATCCACAACACCCTGGTACAATGCTGGGCCCTTTGGCAGAACAGTTTGTAGGACAGCAAATCTTTGCCTCATCGGACCCATTATTAGAAACGCATCTTTTCTTTTGGTCTAGAGAGCAAGGTACTGCCGAAGTCGATTACCTCTTTCCTCACAAAGGAGTGGTCTATCCAGTCGAAGTGAAAACCGGGAAATCGGGCAAACTGAAATCTCTCCACCTTTTCATGAAAGAGAAAAAAGTAGCGACAGGGATCAAAATTTCTCCTGAACCCTTGTCCCAGGAAGGCGGGATTCTCTCCATCCCCCTATACCTGACATCTCATCTTCCGCGGTTGATTGACTCATGGACGGACCAATTTGTTGGCATGTGATGTTGTGGCAGCCGACCGAAATTCTGCCCAAAAGGTTCTTATGGTTTTAGGTATACGTACAGAAATCAGTAAGAAGAACTTGATGATGTGGAAGGTCGCGCTTCTATAGAGGGTGTGGCGCTGTTCTTAGCCTCTTTGAGCGCATTTATCCAGGCGATCAGTTCGCGTTTGCATAGCGTCTCTATCTCGCTCGTAGGCCATCGTTTCCTCCCTTCAGCTAACAAATCCACATAGGCTGTTGTCAGGGACCCAAATAGGCACCCTTCTAGGAACAAGGGTCTCAAATTTAGAAGATCTTGGAAAAAGAGCTCTTGTTGCTTGTCGTATGTTCCGGCATTTAGCTTCTTCTTTAAGCTACTCGCGACAAATTGATTTTTGCGGGTTAGTAGCCTCTCTTTATCTTCTGCGCTAACCATAAGATCTAGAGCTCTCCTTATGGCAGCCAGGGCTGCCGCCATCGCTTCCCTATTGCCTAATAGGTTTAGATCGGAGTCGGCTAACCTTCGATGGGACAGCTCCGAACTTAGCAGTAAGGATTGGGAGGTTCTTGCTTCTTCCGCCAAGCGAATAGCTTCTTCATAACAGCTCATCCTTTCGCTTGTGGTGTACGGTTCCTCTCTGGTTGGCAACATTCTAGTTGCCATTAGGTGTAAGACCAATCCCGTTCTTCCATGCTCTTGAAATAGCTTCGAGAGACAAGCTTCTGTCCAAACGGTATCTATCGGGGAATGAACAGAGTCCCAGTTAAGCGCAAAGTAGTGCTTAAGCATAGCTAAAAACCGCTGTTGCTCGTCTGGGTTCATCTTCGAAAATACTTTAAAGCCAGCTCTGAGTTCTTTTAGACACACGTACCGTAGATTGATTCGCGTGTCTAAATCCGTTGTCCTCTGAGACAGCAATAGCTCTAGCCCACGTAGAAAGGGGGAGAAGATCGGTTTTGCCTGCTTGACTTGTTGCCCTTTCTTTTTCTTGGTATCACTGTTCCCATTGCTTCTAAAATAGGGCGCGGGCAGAATGTCCCGAAGTGCCTCATAGGCTGTATCAACGAGGCTATCGCTATCGCGCCAGTTGGGAAGTTTTTTGAGTCGATTGATGGAGGTGACTCTGATCAGCGCTTCTTCGACACACTGTGGCAATTCACCGCTCGCTAAAGAGTTCTCCGCAAGGACTAGGGGGACAGAAGGTGTGAACTTCGCTAAAAGGCGATATAGAGGGAGTCCTCCATCACAAGATGGAAAAGCTCTGGAATAGAAAGTATCTATCGTACTAGGGATGACTTGGTTTGATTGGAAATACCTTTCCATATACTTGCTGACCAAGGCAAAGGTCTCCGGTTGATGATTCCTTGCAAGTATCGCTAAGAAGGAATCGCGTACAGCAGTGTCCGTAATCAGGGTCTGTTGAAGTGATTTAAAGAAGGCATCGGTGTGTTGGGGCGTTGTCAACATGGCCGCGATGTGTTGCTCTAAGGTTTCTGTAGGAATCAAAAAGTACACATTTGGATCCACGATCAGCTGTGACATAGGCGAAGGGTTGGATAGGAGCTGTTCCCATATGCTTTCCCCGTCGATTTTGGTGTCTTTAATGAGCTTCAACCAATCCACAGCTTCGTCAAAACGACCAGATTCCAGGCGAAGCGTACCCACACTCAATAAATAAGGGGAAATGCTCATGTCTTTTCTAAAAATCTCAAAGAATGCCCTAATGTGTGGCTGAGACCCCGTCTGAATCTTCGTTGCTATCGCGTCGATAAATAGCGTTGCGTCGGATGCGCTGATGAAGGGGGGGCTCTGCTTAAGAGCGAGAGAGATGAGTCTCATCGCTGAAGAGAGGTTCCCACGAGCAATGTCTCGCTTAATCTGTCCGGGGAAGTAACGTCGCAGTGGTGTGATGCTTGCGTGGTTAACGAGAAATGAAAATTTTTTCTCGATTTCGTCGTCTCCGACCTCATCGTAATAGTCTAAGAGCATACCGGTCAGTTCATCGCGGCACGCTATTGCGATGTCGCGGTTTGAAAGAAATTTTTCGAGCAATAAGGCCGTTTTCGCTGTCATGACGGTACGTCGACTGAGTTCGCTGAGACGCATGCAGTAGGCGGTTCGCAATTCTTCGGAGGCGATATAAAGGGGAATGTTTAGCTGACAAGCCATGGTAAACTGTTCGAGTGCTGACTCAAAAGAGTCCATTGCGGTGGATGCAGCGCGAACCCATGCGTCTGCGATACCTGGGGCGCTATCGTACTTTAGCACTCCTGATTGGAAGGTTGACTGTAGGACGCCAAGAACCTTTTTGGGTTCTTCCTCTTTTAGCAGAGCATGAACATATGTCATCAGCGCGGTTACGTGCCTCCCACGGCCTGCTGTTGCGAGAGAGGGTTTTAATAGGCGCAGCGCTGTATCGTAGTCCTTCCAGAGCTCGTCAGAACTTTTAGGCAGCTGTTGAGAAGGCTCGAGCGGAGCAGAAGAGGTAGCGGTTGCCACAATGGTCCGTAAAAGAGAGGATGCGCTGGTGCTTTCATTGGAAGAAATGGTGGTCGGGACATCTAAAGAGGCTGTTCTACCTGAAAAGATATTTGCTGTTGAATCCATATTACACAAATAAATTTATTTTAAAAATTTGTTATTTTATAGATTTATAACATAACAGTTTGTTGCTTTCAATGGATAAAATAGATTTGTTGTGCATTTGAACGGTCTTGTTGCATAATTCACCACAGAGCCAGTGAGATCAGTGAGGGAAATATGAGCAA
>CAMFKD010000166.1 GCA_945957095.1 uncultured Chlamydiae bacterium | reverse complement strand
ATATCATTTAGGCCAGGTGGCAAGGATCCTAGGTTTGAAAGGCTTTGGGGCACGCCGCCTCTCTGGCTTTCGTGTTGATAGCAGGCAGGTGGGAAAAGGCGATCTTTTCTTTGCGTTGAAAGGGCAAAAAGCCGATGGGCATGCCTATCTTGGTGATGTAGCGGCTCGAGGAGCTACCGCTGCTGTTGTCGGCAGAGACTATGTGGGACCTGACCATGGATTGGCCTTACTGCGCGTTGTCGACGTCCTAGAGGCGTTGCAGGCGTTGGCGCGTTATCGGATGGCGCGCCACCCAGCTAAGGTTGTGGCAGTAACGGGGTCGGTGGGCAAGACCACCACCAAAGAGTTTTTGTTAACGCTACTAGCGCAACGTTATCGCGTTGGAGGCTCAAAAGGTAACAACAACTCGCAGATTGGCCTACCGCTTACCGTTCTCAACGACCTAGCGGATGACGAAGAAGTCGTCGTTCTTGAAATGGGGATGACCCATCCAGGCAATATCACGCAGCTGTTATCGATAGCCCCAGCCGACATCGCTGTGTTGACAGGAGTGGCCTTAGCACATGCAGAACGTTACGACAGCTTGGAACATATTGCGAGGACTAAGGCCGAGATCTTCACCCATCCCAAGACATCTGTCGGCATTGTCAGCCGCGATATTCCAAACTTTGATGAGGTGTGTCTAATCGGCAACAGCCGTAAAGTCTCCTGTTCGGCAGATAACCTTGCAGCCGACTATCGGCTGGAACAGGTCAAGGATGGTCTTTTCATAATGGCAGAAGGGGGATATCACCCTATCGGGATGTTCCGAGCGATTGGCAAGCACCATAGACACAACCTTGTGACCGCTGTAGCAACTGCTAGAGCTTTAGGGGTCGATTGGACTCAGATCGCACAGGCGGTACCGCTGCTGACGTTGCCGGAGCGCCGCATGCAGGTGGTGGAGAAAGGAGGCGTGGTCTTTGTCAACGACTCCTATAATGCTTGCGAAGTCTCTGTGAAAGCTGCTTTAGATGCATTGCCAACACCGACATCTGGGGGGCGCCGAGTAGCCGTGCTCGGTACCATGCCTGAGCTAGGCAAGTTTTCTGCTGCTTGCCACCGCGCTGTCGGTGACTATGCGCTCGATAAGGTAGATGCAATGTTTTGTTTGGGCGAAGAGTGTCAGCCTATCATGGAGTGCTGGCATCAGCAAGGTAGGAAGGAAGCTCAGCTGTTTAATGACCGCGCAACGTTAACCCGTTCTTTAGAGCAGTACCTTCAGCCAGGCGATGTCGCCCTATTGAAAGGGGCAAATGCTAAGAAGATGTGGGAAATCCTAGACGAAATCGCGCTGCCGCGTTAAGCTTTTCCGCTGCGAAGTTAAGGACGATAGCATGATCCCATTGGTTTGCGAATACTTGAGTGATGTCATGGGACTTAAGATCCCGTACGTCTTTTACTACTTTTCGACACGCATGATCTTGGCAGCGTTGACCGCGTTGTTGCTCAGCATCTTCCTTGGAACCTCCTTCATTCGAAAGCTGTATGAACTGAAATTTGGCCAGACAGTGCGCTCTGAGGAGTATGGTCTCATCGGCAAGCTGCACGCTGGCAAGAAGAATACGCCTACGATGGGGGGAGCGCTGATCCTCTTCTCGATGCTGGTCGCGATGGCACTGTGGATGGATCTGACGCACCCTTTCACTCTGCTTCTCTTTTTGACGACGGTGATTTTAGGAATTGCGGGCGCAAAGGATGACTACATTAAAATTCGCTATAAAGATGTGAAGGGGCTCTCTCGCAGCAAAAAACTGATGGCTCAGTTGTTGGTCACAACTATTATTGTGGCTTATCTCTTTATTCCTAGCGTTAGCCAAAGCTTGCATCAAGGACGCTGGTTTGCCCCCCCGACAATCCGCGAATCGGTGGCAACATCTGCGCAAGAAGCTTCTGAGACGCGTGAGTTGTCTCTGCTCACCTATGCTTCTACGCTATATGTCCCCTTTATCAAAGGCCCTGTGTTGGTCTTTAGTGGTGTTTTCGTCATTTTTGCAATAGGGCTTGTCTTTCTCGTCGTGGCCGGCTCTTCTAATGGTGTTAACTTGACTGATGGCTTGGACGGTTTAGCCGCCGGCTGTCTTTTGTTAGTGGCGAGCACGTTGGCGCTGTTTGCTTTTGTGTCTAACCATAGCGAGATAGCACGCTATTTGAACATCCTCTACATCGAAGGCAGTGGGGAAATCGCCATTTACCTCAGTGCTTTCTGTGGCGCATGCTTGGGCTTTCTCTGGTATAACGGCTTCCCTGCCCAAGTATTCATGGGCGATATCGGCTCTTTGCCTTTAGGGGGTGTCTTGGGAGTGTCTGCAGTGCTGTTGAAGCGCGAATTTCTGCTCGTTATCATCGGAGGTATCTTTGTTGTAGAGGCGTTGTCGGTGATCTTGCAGGTGGCGAGCTATCGCCTGAGAGACAAAAAGCGCATCTTTCTCTGCGCTCCTTTGCATCATCATTTTGAATATAAGGGATGGCCAGAGACGAAAGTGGTGATCCGCTTTTGGATCGTTGGATTATTACTAGCGCTAATCGGCGTCGCTTCGCTGAAGTTTCAGTAGGGGGGGAGAAGGTGCCACAAGCGCGTCAAGACTACTTAGTGCTAGGGTTGGGAGCTAGCGGCCGTGCCGCCGCACGCCTTCTCTTAGCGAAAGGGTTGTCTGTCGCTGCTGCGGATAGCCGTTTTGCTGATCTGGCAGATGATCGAGAGGTGAGTAACTTATTGACGCAAGGGCTACAGCTATTATCTGATCGCTTACCCATTTCTCACTACTGCTACGATGCCTTAGTCGTCTCGCCTGGAGTGCCGCCCGATCACCCGATCTATCAAGCTGCGGTTCAGCAGGGTTTACCTGTTTGTGGCGAGATAGAACTGGCCTGCCGGTACCTTAAGAGCCATCAACGCCTCTTGGCTATTACAGGAACGAATGGAAAGACAACGGTGACAGGCCTTGTCGCTCACGTTCTTCAGACGTGTGGCTATCCTGCTCGCGCTGTCGGTAATATCGGCACACCCCTTTCCGATGTCGTACAAACTGTCTCTGAGAATGAGATATTGGTCGTAGAGCTTAGCTCTTGGCAACTTGAGACGCTCTCCAGCCAGGTTATCGATGCTGGCATCATTTTGAACATCACACCCGACCACCTGGACCGCCACGGCACCATGGAGGCGTATGCTAAAGCTAAGTTGCAGTTGGGACATTGTTTGAAACGGGAAGGGGAGTGGTACATCCATGACGCCACAGCGGCGCAGTTTTCCCATCTGCTAGCGGTTTACCCTGCTTACCATTCTTATGGATATCGTTCGGGAAGCCGACTCTACTGCGATAAAAATGGTGTCTATTTCGATGAAAGGTTGGAATATGACGTCTCTGAACATTATAGAGGCTTACTTAGCCATGATGTTGAAAATGAGATGGCTGCTTTTGCTCTCTGCCGTCATATCGGGGTGACAGCACAGCAGTATCGCCACGCCATTGAGACATTTGTCAAGCCGCCGCATCGCGTTGAGTTTGTGTGCGAACGCCGCGGTGTCCGCTACTTTAACGACAGCAAGGGCACGAATATCGATGCTGTCATCAAAGCAGTCGCTAGCATGCGCGGCGACATCGTATTAATAGCTGGTGGCAAAGACAAGGGCAGTGCGTATACACCTTGGTTAGAACACTTTGCTGATCGAGTGCGGCTGATTTGTGCCATTGGTGAGGCAGCTCCGCTCATCCACCAACAGCTATCGCATCGGCTGCCCGTGGAGATGATGACCAGTCTCGAAGAGGCGGTTAGACGCGCTGCCAGCATCGCAACCCAAGGCGACAACGTTCTCTTGTCGCCAGGATGCGCCAGTTATGATATGTTTGAGAACTATGCGCATCGCGGGCGCGAATTTGTAACATGTGTGCACCATCTACCTGAGTAGTTGTGAGGGATTTTTATGACTATGAGCCGAAGAGATACTATCATTCTAGCAGTGCTGATCAATGCGTCGTTGCTCAGCATTTTGTTCTTCACGGCGACTCGGCCTGATAGCCATAGCCCTATCGATAATCCTGCTAAAACGGCAGAAAGCACTTCTGTGTCCCTGCCTAGCCTCAATCCGAATAGTGGTTTTGCCGCTGCGCGAACTGAGAAGATAGAGAGTCTTGATCCCACGCCAAAGCCTTTCCAAATCGCCTTTGACGAAAGACCCACAACTGTTGTAGAGGTATCGCGTCAGCAAGAGGCGATCCATAGCCCTGCTATTCTATCTCAGACAGCTAGAGAAACCGGTGGGGATGAAGAGCAGCATGAACCTTATGCCGAAGTGATGGTGAAGCGCGGTGATTTTCTAGAGAAGATAGCGCGTACAAACGGCACCACAGTAGGAGAAATCAGGCGCATCAATAACCTGACGAGCGATCGCATTGACATCGGTCAAGTGTTACTGGTTCCCGCTACGAAGAAGGTGGCTACGCCAGCTACTCCCGTACCCATTCGCTCTAATGCAATCGCCGATAGTGCTGAGTTTTATGTCATTAGGCCGGGCGATAACCCCTGGAACATCGCCCGCGCTCACCATATTAAGGTCGATGAGCTGCTTCGTCTCAATAACCTTGATGAAGACAAAGCACGCAACCTGAAACCAGGGGATAAGATTCGCGTGAGATGACCCCACATACAAGAAGTCACTCTTTGCATCGTTCCCTCCTTGTCATCGCGGCCTCGGGTCTCTTTACCCTCGGCTTGGTCATGATCTTTAATACGACCTCTGCTGAGGTGCTCGACATGGCCCGTGGGGCTAATACCCATCAGGCGCTCTTTCGTCAGGTCCTCTTTGCAATTTTAGGGTGTTGGCTCGCCGGAGGTCTCTGGTTGGTGGGTTACCGTTCCTTGCTTCGAATCAGCCCATTGCTCTTAGCAGCGATCACGTTGATGCTCATCCTCGTCTTTATCCCTGGTATCGGCCGTTCTGCCAATGGATCACACCGCTGGATAGGTCTTGCTGGTTTGACTCTGCAGCCATCGGAGTTCGTTAAGTACATCTTGCCTCTCTACTTTATCCACCGCTTGGCGCGCGGCGGTGAAGAGCTTACCTTCAAAGACTTTGTCAAGATCGGGGTGATTCTAGCGGTTCCTATTGTCTTAGTGGCTCTTGCGCCTGATCACGACACCGTAGCCGTTATCGGGGTGACGTTGGCGATGGTATGCTTTGCCAGCGGTATTCGCTGGCGTTATTGGGCCCTCCCCATGTTTGTCGGAGGGCTTTTGGCGGTTGTCGTCGCCTTCAATACTCCCTACGTTGCCGCGAGGCTTAATG
>CAMFKD010000165.1 GCA_945957095.1 uncultured Chlamydiae bacterium | reverse complement strand
GTTTCTCGCATGGGCGCACAATTTGGCAAGCAGCTTATGATGCACTTCGTGATACCCGATAATTCTTCATTTCTTTACAGTAAAACCAAAACCCTATACGCTGGTTGAAAGCAAAATCGTAAGTTGTACTTAATAAGGAGGATAATATGTCCGATAAATCAGAGCTGACAACAACACTTTGGGTACAGGGTGCGAGCTTTCTGAGTCAGCTTTACTTGCCATCGACACAGCAAACAAAAGTTTGGCTCAACCATAAGATGAGCTTCCTGCCATCGCTGCCTGGCAATGAAACGGATTCAACCGGTGCGCGCTTAGTGAAGGGCGTCGATGCAACCTGGGATTGGACGTTGGGTAAATGCGAGCAGATTCCCTACTTTCCCAATCGTACTCAAGTGGGTTATCTTGGCAAAAAGCTATTGCTAGGTGATGGAGACGCTTCCTGCCGTGCAACCTATTCTGAAAAGCAGTGTGTTCTCGCCGAAAAAATGAGAGACATCGCGATGTTCGGAACTGTTGCTGCCGGTACCGCTCTGGTTTCTGGTGTGGTATTTTACGCAGCTTCTAAGGCAAAAGCAGTATCCAAGGTAGCCCTTTATACATCCGCTATAGCTACTGGTGCATGTGGAGCTGTAGTAGCTAAAGGTTGTTATGACTTTTTTGCTAACAAACCTTAGATCGTTGTCAGAGCAGGGAAGTTCATAACTAAACTGACTTGCTCTTAAAGAGAGTGATGAAAATAAAGGTGAGGTTTTCGGAGGTTGTTCATTAAGGTGTCATCAATTATTGTTAAGATAACATTAAAAGATGAGGCCTAGACAGAAAAGTCGTGCGAAAAATGAGTCAAAGCTAGTACGATGAGCCTCGGAAAAATTGAGTTAACCAAATAAGCAGGTGATAGTTATGAATGATACAATAGTAAGTAGTGCAGCATTGAATAGTACAGTTCCTGTTCCACCCCAGCCAAAGTGTCTTCGCTTGCCTCAAGAGAGCTTTAGAGAAGTCTTTGGGTTGCCACAACAGTGTAAGCTTGAGCCTACATGTGGCACAGGCTGGACTGATTGGGCTTCTGAGCTAGCAAGTCAAGCATGGACATCGATTGGTCAAGGTTACAGTGACCTGAATGCAGGTGTACGCAGCCTAGGAAACCTAACGTATGCAGACTTACAGACCGGTTTGGGTTCCGTTTGGAATGGTACACAGGTTTTGTTCAATGAGACGATTCCCGCTGGCTATAAGGGGCTGCCTACGTTCGGCAATCTGACAGCGCCTTACTTAGCTTTGAAAGAAGATAACGTTCCAACACTTGATCGCGTGATCATGGGTGGTGCTGCATTAGCTAGCGCTGCATGCCTATCGCAAGTGTTCGACGGTGCTAAAGAGATGGGTGGCGTTGCTAATCTCGCCCGTGGCCGCCAAAAAACAGGCCCTCTAGGCATCAGCTTGTTGGTGCAAAGCAAGTCCACGCAGAAGAAAGCTCTTTGGGCCGCAGGGGCAGCCTTCTTTGCTGCTCTTAGCGCCTACGAGTGGAGCAAGCTGCCTGCACCTATCGAAGGTAGCAAGGTTTCTCTCTTTGAACTAAGGCTTCAGCCTATGCCGGTTGCTCAGTAAGTCGTAGAATATCGTGCACAATAAGCCCGCTTGTCTCCTTAAGAGGCCTGCGGGCTTTTTTTATGGACGATGGACGTAATAGACGTAATGGACTCAATGGACATTTATAGACGTCTCTATTAGTCCATTTTGTCCATTAGGTCCATTCCGTCTATTACGTCCATGTCCATCGTCCATATTCATTATTTTATTGATTTAATTTTATATATTGTGTAAAATAATATTCTTTGAAATATGAAAACATTAATAGGTGTAATAATATGATAAATAATGACTCACGGTTGTGTTTGTCTTGGGTGTCCAATGCGACCCAAACGCAATCAGCGCCCTATCAGCTTTGCATTAGCCCAAGCGCTATCTACAATAATACGATCGTTCCGGCGGGAAAACTCTTTAGCTACCTCTATACCAGAGGTCGTTCTACTGTAGAGACAGCAGCTGGTCCGGTGTCAACAGTGCTTAACACAACGATGACAAGCGTTCCTAAATCGCTGACGAACGGGATACTGAAGGGCGCGCGCATTGTGTCTGAGTCGCCGCGTGCGGTGACCACTGTGGTTTCTGCATTGTGCTTTGGTGGGGCATTGTTTTGTGCGAAGCAGGCATTTGACAATATGGGCAGACCAGCTACCTATACATCCAGAGGTACGGGCAGAGCCCAACGCTATACCACAAAACCACAGCTATGGAAGGCTGCCTGTTGGTTTGGCGCTGCCTCTTTCTGTGCCTGGGCGGGCTACCAGCAGCTTGTATGATGTTATGACTCTTCCTGTGGCGTCAATGAGCCATTCAGAGGAATCACATGACGCCCTAGGGCAGCTATCGAAGCGGTGGCTGGCCATATCGCTGCTAAGCAGGCGGCGCTAATCATGCTGATCAGAGCGATGCGTGTCTGAAAGCGTGTTTGTTGAACTTGCGCTTGTTCTGCCATCTTTTTAGGATTTCGGATCCACTTGATGTGAATCCAAGCTTGCTTGATATGCTCTGTAACGTGTGGCAGCACGGATAGCAGTGCTGTGGCGCTCCCACCGACTAGTGCTAGCGTGACTAGGGTGGTGGTGGCGGAGCCACCGATGGTTAACATAGCGGTTCCGAAGGCAAAGGTGCTGATGATAAAAGTAGGGGCGAGGATAGCGCCTGTTAAAAATGCTTTGGCTCCGATTGTCACGAGGTCGCTGATGAGACGAACCACTTCTAGCATGAGCCTGCGTGTATGTTGTCTACGTGTGTCTAAACCAGTGCTAGATGTGGTATGATCCATGTAGGGCTGGGCTGTTGGAGGAGGATAACCGACTGCCAGACTCATCTCTATAAATCTCCCTTGACCTATTATTCCAAACTACAGTATAAGCGGAAGCTTTACACGGCTAAGCATATAAGGTGGCATAGCCAAGTGGTAAGGCAGAAGCCTGCAAAGCTTCCATCCCCAGTTCAAATCTGGGTGCCACCTAACCCTTTCTAACTCTTCTCTGGGCCCCTCCTTGGGTTTATTTCTCGTTGCAACTCCCATTGGCAACCTTAGCGATATCACGCTGCGAGCTCTTGATGTTCTTCGCTCCTGTGACTACATCTTATGCGAGGATACTCGCCATAGCCTTTCTCTACTTAAGCACTACGCTATCCAGCGGCCTCTCAAGAGCTACCACAAATTCAATGAGGCCGCCCGCGAGGATGAGGTCTTGCAAGATCTCAAAGCCGGCCAAAACGTTGCCCTCATTTCGGATGCTGGAACGCCAGGGATCTCTGATCCTGGTCAGAGATTGGTGGCGCGTTGCGTCGCCGAGGCTATTTCGGTGACGCCTATTCCAGGTCCTTGCGCTGCTATTGCGGCGTTAACGGCTTCAGGCTTGGCTACCGACCGCTTTCAGTTTCTAGGCTTTCTTCCGCGTCGATCTCAGCAGTTGCGTCGTCTTTTCGCGGAGGTGCTTCCCTACCCTGGTACCACAATCTGCTATGAATCCGCAGAACGCTTAATGGCCGTGCTGGGGACTCTAGCTGAGCTGGCGCCTGAGCGCCTTCTTGTTGTCTGTCGTGAGCTCACCAAAAAGTTTGAGGAGATGCGCCATGGCGTTGCTTCTGCACTTCTCGCCCACTGGCAGGAGAGGGCACCAAAGGGTGAGGTCGTGATCCTCATCGCCGGTGCCGAACCAGGGGGAGACAACGCCTCCTGGGAGCATCTAACACTTGCCGAACACGTCGCCTTGGTCGAAGCCCAGTATCAGCTGAGCAAAGCGGAAGCGATTAAGACAGTAGCTGGGCTCCGTGGCATACCCAAGCGGGCCGTTTACCGCACAGTACATCACGGGTAATTTTTGTGACAATACATTATTTTGCTTCGTGTGTATGCTATTGAACTGTCAAAGGTTTGAGATGTAAAATTCCTTTTGACAGTGTGCACCAACGGCGCCAATCTTCTTTGATATTCTGTCTGACGCGCGTGATTTCAGCGTAGAGATCGCTGATTGTAGCCTTATCGACGCATTCGGTTTGAAATTTGAGATAGCGGGCGTGCAGTTCTCGCAAGGTTGAGAGATGCTCGAAGATGCTATCGGAAATCTCTTGTATCTGGGCTTCGAGCTCATCTTTTTTGACGTACCACAGTTCCCTTACTCGGTCTAGCAGTAGGTTGCGGCGTTCGAGGACCATGCGTTTTTGCACTGTTAGGGGGTCTGTGCGTTTGAGGTCGCGGGCAAGGCCAAGCTTGCTGAGGGTCCAGATCAGCCATTTGGTGGGGTCGAAGTGGTACCAGCGGATGCCATTGCGGTAATCGTTGGCGTAGGCGTGGTGGTAATTGTGATAGCCTTCACCGAAAGTAAAGAAACTCAAAACGTAGTTATCGACAGCCGTCAGTTCTTGGCAGAAGTGTCGTGAGCCCCACGTGTGAGCTAAGGAATTGATAAACCAGGTGAAGTGATGGAGGAAGAAGATTCTGGTTAGGCCAGCAATGACTAAGGCGCCCCAGAAGTCTTCTACCCACCAGCCAACAAAAGCGATGGCGATGGCATTCGTGATAACCAGAAGAGTTCCCTGATAGCGGTGTTGGAGGACGACGAGTTTGTTACGAAGGAGATCTTGCACGACCTTTGGATCGATGGGGTCTGGTTGTTCAAAGAGCCATAGGAAGTGTGCATACCAAAAGCCTCTTTTGATGGAGTAGGGATCGCGATCGCTATCAGTGTAAGCATGGTGTAGGCGATGTTCAAAGGCCCAACGCAGGGCGCTGCCTTGAGCTGACATGGAGGCAAAGAAGAGGAGACAGCCTTCGACGAAGCGGTTGGTACGGAAGGCGCGGTGTGCGTAGTAGCGATGGTAGCCGCCCGTAATGCTAAGACCTGTCGCATAGAGGAGAACGACTGAAATAGCAACGAGGCCCCAACTGGGAGCTGTATGGAGTAAGTAGAGAGGAAGGCTGACCAGTAACAGAAGGTGGTAGCCGATGATAAAGAGACCTGGAATCCAGTTAAATCCTTTAGCTTTAGCCATATTGCACCTCATCTGTGTGAAAGGAATAGTATAATCTTTGAGCAGGCATTTATGCAAGTGCAGATGGTAGATGCGGTTTGTTTGGCATTAGTCTCGTTGTGAGAGGGATCAGATGGTGGATGCGCTTTGTTTACCATGAGTCTCGTTGTGAAAGGGATCAGATGGTAGATGCGGTGTGTTTGGCATTAGTCTCGTTGTGAAAGGGATCAGATGGTAGATGCGGTGTGTTTGGCATTAGTCTC
>CAMFKD010000164.1 GCA_945957095.1 uncultured Chlamydiae bacterium | reverse complement strand
GCGCCATAGATCCAGTACTTTGTGTCGATGAAGTCGACAGGAAAGCCTTCCTTCCCCCCAAGGTGTCGATATTGGTAGAAGGGGGTCAAGGAAATCTGATAGCAACGCTCACAGAAGTAAGGGTACCAATTTAATGGTATCTCCACAATCCATTGATCTTCATCGGCAATTCCTGTTTGGATGGGTTCGAAGTCGGGATCTTTGGCTACGCGGAATTTGCCTTCGTACATCTGGCGTACTTTAACGTTTAGACCAATAGAGTAGCACTCGCTGGTCCAGAATCGTGTCATGATTCCCAAGGTGCCAAATGGGTAGGCTTCTGTCGTTCGCACCTGAAGGAGGGTCGGATGAACAAAGCGGTTTTCGTTATGAAAGTAGCCTATCCCAATGAATGGGCGAATATAATAATAGAGGCCCCAGCATCCAGAGAATGTGTAGCCAAAACGTCCTTCAATGTCTTCATCAGTCATCAAAGACTTTGTTGGAGCTCCCCTGATGGTTTTACCGCGCATGACCCCTTGATCCCAGGCCCCTTCTACTCCCCAGTAGAAGGCGTCTAATTCGTCGCGTTCCAGACAAAGGCGCAGGCCGTAGAGCCAACCATCTTGTCGGCTGCGATGTTCTCTTACACGCTTGGCATGGTAGAACTCCGGCCCAATCCAGGCAACGTGGCGTCCTAGGCAGATATGAGGAATGCAAAGGGCCTGACCTTCAGGAGTCACGGTGACAGCTGCCAATAAGAATAAGGAGGCTAGCCATCGTCTAGCTGATCGGATAAAGGCCTTGTCGAAGAGCATTGTTGTTGTGTATACTCCAACTTCCCAAAAACAGAGTACTTTAGCATGATTAAGAGGTTTCCGTCTCGAAAAATAGTAGGAGGACAGAGATGATAGGTATAAAAAATGTGCTATTTGGAGTCGCTGCCATGGCCTCATTGATGGCTCATGAAGCCAAAGCGATAGAGGTGTTGGTATGGGCAGATGAGAGCGAACCTATTGTGTTAGAGATGGAAGCTCATGGTACTTTAAGCGAGTTGGATGAACAGTTGGCAGCTGTCAGTAATGGAGATGAGTCATGGATGCTGGTGGCGACCCGCTGCTGTAGCCCTTATCCAAGAATGGGATATGGGATCTCGGATCAGGGAGAAAACTATGGCCGTAACGTTGCTGAAGGAGCTCGCGACTATTACCGCCCAGTCACTCAGGAAGAAAAGAGTTACATTGCCTATATCGTCAAAACGCTATCTGATAAGAATGAAGCTGCCTTACTGTTCTGCAAGGGTTCTATCGAGGCGGCTGGCAAGAAGATCGATCACATCCATCCTTTGAAGTTTTTAGAAGTCATCTTTACGGATGAAGAGTTGAAGACTAAGGTCCGCAACATCCGCAAGAAGAGTTTTGTTTGGAAGAGTTTTCGAGATGGCACTGCGGATAGCTTTAAAGATGAACAGCGCGTTGATAACGTACATGAAGAGTATTTAGTTAGTTTTGTGCAGTCTTTGGGCAATATTCAATATGACTACGTCATTGGGATGTACCAGAGAGGGCAGTGGAAAGAGTTCTTTGAGTGGCTAGTTGCTAACGTTCCCAGGAGCGGTAGCCATGACCGTTACGATATGTTCATAAAAAAGTTCTAGGGGATATCATGAAGAGCGCGACGCCGAAGCAGGTTTTGCTAAAGGACTACAATCCTCCGTCCCATCTAGTCTCTAGCATAGACCTGACCTTTGATCTTGACGATGAAAGGACGCGTGTGACTTCAGTGATGTCCCTAAAGCAAAATCCGGCGGCGGGCGACCGTGCGTTGCCTCTGGTGTTAAATGGAGAAGAGCTTGAGCTGCTCTCCGTTAAGCTAGATGGTAAAGAGCTGTCTCCTAGTGACTATACCCTGGGTGAGCAGAGTTTGATACTCTCTAAATTGCCACAAGACTTCACGTTAGAAATTGAGACGTGTATCAATCCCAAAGCTAATACAGCTTTGGATGGGCTCTATAAATCGGGCTCTATTTTCTGTACGCAGAATGAGCCTGAAGGTTTTCGTAGGATTACCTATTTCCTAGATCGCTCTGATGTAATGGCCAAATACACGACTAGGATCATCGCTGATAAAGCTCTGTATCCGGTGTTGTTATCCAACGGTAATTTGATAGCAGAAGGCGACTTATCGGATGGCCGTCATTGGAAGCGTTGGGAAGATCCTTTCCCAAAGCCTTGTTACTTGTTTGCTTTGGTCGCGGGTGATCTAGGTTGTATCACCGATACTTACACGACGATGTCAGGAAGGACTATTGATCTGCGTATCTATTGTGATAAAGGCAATGAAGAGCGTTGTGGCCATGCCATGGAATCTCTTAAAAAAGCGATGAAGTGGGATGAAGAGGTCTTTGGGTTAGAATATGACCTCGATATCTATATGATTGTTGCTGTTGACTCCTTTAATATGGGAGCAATGGAGAACAAAGGCCTCAACATCTTCAACACGAACTGCGTATTGGCTGATGTCACGAGTGCTAGCGATATCAACTATGCCCGTATTGAAGGGGTCATCGGTCATGAGTACTTTCACAACTGGACTGGTAACCGCGTGACCTGCCGCGATTGGTTTCAGTTGACATTGAAGGAAGGGTTAACGGTTTTTAGAGACCAAGAGTTTTCTTCCGATATGAATTCCCGTTCTGTGGAACGCATTGAGAACGTGATGGCACTGCGTACGCGGCAGTTTGATGAGGATAGTGGGCCTACCGCGCATCCTATCAAGCCTAAGCAATACATCGAGATTAACAATTTCTACACTATGACGGTCTATCAAAAAGGTGCGGAGGTGATCCGCATGATCCAGACCCTCATCGGGAAAGATGCTTTCCGCCGCGGCATCGACAAGTACTTCGAGCTCTATGATGGCCAAGCAGTGACGACCGAAGACTTCCTCCATGCGATGGAGCTAGCTTCAGGTCGTGATTTGACACAGTTTGCCCGCTGGTATAGCCAAGCGGGGACTCCGGAAGTGTCCCTATCCTATCAATACGACCAAGATAAGCGTGTCTTTGCGATTACGGTGCGGCAAACGTGCGCGCCTACGGCCGATGGCAGTCCTAAGGAGCCCTTCCATTTCCCTCTCAAGGTGGGCTTGCTGGGGTGTGACGGACGTGATCTCGCCCTTAGTCGCAGCGATATCTTAGAGGTGACACAGCCAGAAGAGACCTTCGTCTTTGAAGGTATTCCAGAGGCACCTATCGTGTCGATCAACCGCAATTTTAGTGCTCCTATTAAGGTTGATGCACCTTATTCTCAAAAAGACCTGACGTTTTTGATGGCTCATGACAGTGACGATTTTAATCGTTGGGAAGCAGGTCAAGAGCTTGGTTGTCACCTGCTTCTTCAGTTGCTACAGAACCTTGATGAGGGCGATGAACCTTTCCTAGATCCTGGCTATGTAGAGGCCTATGGCTGCTTGTTAGCCGATGAGACACTAGACCCAGCGTTAAAGGCGATGGCGTTGGTGCCTCCTGCCGAAGAAACACTGGCACAGCGACAACAGGTGATTGATTACGATGGAAACCATCTCATCCGTGAGTTTGCTTGTCAGCAGTTAGCTTTGACTTATCGAGATAAGCTGTGGGAGATCTACCGTTCTCTCAATACCTCTGAACCCTATCGCTATGAGAAAAGCGCTGTAGCGCGTCGTTCTCTTAAGAACACCTGCTTGATGCTCTTAACCTGCACCGGTGAGGAAGAGGCTGTAACGCAATGTGTACGGCAATACTACGAGGCGAATAACATGACAGACCGCTTTGCAGCTCTCGAGTTGCTGGCGGATATCGACTGTCCTCAGAGAAAAGAGGTGCTCCAGCACTTCTATGACGAATGGAAAGAAGATAAACTGGTCATCACGAAGTGGCTGGTTGTCCAGGCAAAGTCTAAGCTTGACGGTGTCTTGGAGTCCATTCAACAGATCGAAAAGGATCCTGCTTTTGACATCACCATCCCTAACTTCGTCAGAGCGTTATATGAGGGTTTTATTGGGAACCACGT
Organism: uncultured Chlamydiae bacterium; assembly: GCA_945957095.1. Taxonomy (GTDB): domain Bacteria; phylum Chlamydiota; class Chlamydiia; order Chlamydiales; family JAJFMA01; genus CAMFKD01. The sequence goes on along the minus strand of CAMFKD010000164.1, from coordinate 1,348 downwards.
TCACTTCAATGTGAACGATGGTCAGGGGTATGCTTTTATCGCAGATAAGATCCTGCAGCTTGATCCGATCAATCCGCAGATGGCAGCAAAGCTGGCTGGTGCTTTCAACAAGTATGGAAGGTTGGACTCAATGCGGCAGAAGGCGATGAAGAAGGAGATGGAGAGGATTTTGGCAGCGGCAAACCTCTCGCAAAACGTCTATGAGATCGTCTCAAAATGTTTAAACGCTCCAAGGTAAGATAAAGGATAGGCAGGAGCCCGTGATGGCATTAGGAGAAACTTCAATTTGGCTATCATGGGCTCTTAAGATATCCTGTACAGGCCCTAAGGCGTTATAAAGCGAGGCTATCTGCGCGCTATCTATTGTGGCGCCGGTATCGATGACTTCGACGCGCAGACCATGAGATGTGGGGGTTGTCTGTACGGTGATAGAACCTGAAGTTGGAGTTTGTTTCACTGCCCTTTCGATCAAAGAAGCCAGCACATCTTCGATGCGCTTGGTATCTACTTTAACAGGTCTGACTTCATCGACAGCTTGGTACATGTGTATGCGTTTTTTGTTCGCTAGAGGTTGTATACGCATTACGGCGCGTTCTGTGATCTGTTGGATATTAGCGTCGACGAAAGTCAAGGAAACTGGTCCATTTGTGGTGGCAGGGATATCGTGAGCATTGACAGCACGTTTTTCGCTAAAATCGACGATGGCCTGTTTAGAAGCGGATTCAAGCAAAGCTAGCTGCTGATTTTTGTAACTAAGTTTAACCATGTCTGCAAATAGGGTATTCATACGTCTTGCTACTACTAACAGGACCATCAGCAGAGCCCAGCAGAGCCAGCCTAAGATTTGGTAATGCGCATCTGGTAAAGACACTAGCTTACCGCAGGCGAAGATGACCATGGTTGTGGCATAGATAGCGTATAATGACATCGACCCTGTAAACGTCGCCATGGCGCCAACGGCTATAGCGATGAGAACGATGAGTAGAAAGGCTTGATTAAGAGGTGATTGAGGAAAAATCACCACCATGGAAGAACCCCAGACAATTGCCTCCGCAACAGAGAGAGTGTAGTAAAGATAGTAGGGAATATCCGATAGCTGTTTCCACGACGATGAACGTTGCTGCCACTCCCAGGCTACCGCCAAGATACGCCCTAAAAGACAAAACAATAAAGCTAGGCACCACCAGTCCCTCTCAGGTTCAGGTGCACCCCAATCAATAAGATAGAGGCCTACCAATGCCGCAAAGCCAGCCGCTATGCCGATATAGGCATTGCGGAATAGGACATCGCGCAGCGTCTGGCGCAACTGTGTTTCAACATTACCCTGGGGTAATATGTCGCTGTTCTC
>CAMFKD010000163.1 GCA_945957095.1 uncultured Chlamydiae bacterium | reverse complement strand
GGCCTGTTTGCCATCAGTCTCGTTGTGAAAGGGATCAGATTAACGCAAAGACTGCCAAGACCCTAAGACGCAAAGGGGAGAAGGGAATGGGAAGGGCTACACAGAGGAGTCTGATCCCTTTCACAACAAGGCTAATGACACACAGATGGTTCATCTTTGCTCGCGCCTTCATTTCTGAGGAGGCTGGAAAGGCAATCTCCTTCGAGACGGTAGACCTCGCCACTTCCTGGACAAGACGCTTCCCGCATGGCCCCATCAGCCAAAGCCACAGGCAAGTCTAGGCGATGGCCATAGGCGCTCATCCACCCCACCTGTTTAGCTGGGTTGCCATACACTAAAGCGTAAGGTTTGACATCTTTCGTCACGACAGCACCTGCTCCGATAAAGCAGTGAGCGCCTAGCTCAAGCCCGCACATAATGGTTGCATTGGCGCCGATAGTGGCTCCTGTGCGCACCTGTGTCAGCTGGTATTCATCCTTACGGCTGATGGCACTGCGCGGATTGATGACGTTGGTGAAGACGGCGCTAGGGCCAATGAACACCTCATCTTCACAGACAACACCTGTATAGAGACTGACGTTGTTCTGTACTTTTACGCAACGCCCTAACTTAACTCCTGGCGACACCACCACATTTTGGCCGATATTGCAGTCTGGTCCTACTTCAGCGCCATCCATGATATGGCTAAAATGCCACACCCTCGCCCCGGCGCCTATCTTAGCCCCGGCGTCTACGACAGCCGTCGGGTGAATCAGGGGACCTTCCGTCATCTCATGACTGTCGACATGCTGCCAGGGGTTTCGCCCTTCACCTTCGGCATCCATGCTCTTCTGTGCCGCTTCCAGCACGCGCATGACGCGAAGGCCTTCCGCCCCATCGGTCAGCGGTGTGGTCCTGTCACGGCAGCAGGTAAGGAAGTGAAGGCATTCTTCGCGTAGCGGTTCCTTCTCCTCTACCTCTACCTGATGCAACTCGTCAGGATTGATGTGAGGGATGCGTCCCTCTGTCCATCTCACGTGGTTGCGGTAGACTAGCAGCTTATCTTTCCAAGGCTTCGTATCGTCAAATAAGGCTAGCCCTTGGGATCCCACCACAACGAGACGCTGCTCTTTGAAGGGGTTGAGCCAGCTGACATAGATGTGAGCGCGGATATCAGGAGCAAAACGCAACGTCGTTAAGCTGACATCAGCCACACCCTTCGAGACGCATTCCGAACCGACACAGCGCACCTCATCGGGAAGGCGATGACCGCAGAGGGCTAAGATCAGTGATACATCGTGCGGAGCGAAATTCCATAATGCATTCTCTTCGGTACGGATGCTGCCCAAATTGAGACGATTGGAGACGATGTACTGCACCTTGCCAAGCTCACCCTTACCTACCATCTCTAACAGCTTTTGCACACAAGGGTGATAGTGCAAGATATGCCCTACCATCAGAATCCGTGCCTGTTCCTGTGCTAAGCGCGTTAGTTCCTCGGCTTCGCGAACGGTCATGCAGAGCGGTTTTTCGACATAGACATCCTTACCAGCTATTAGCGCCTGTTTAGCTAATGTGTAGTGCTGAATCGCTGGAGCTGCAATCGCAATGCTAGTGATCTGTGAATCTGCTAACACCTTGCTATAGTCATTCACCATACGCACATCGGGATATCTATCTCTGTTAGCCGCCAACAACGTTGGATTGTGTTCGCAAATGGTATGCAGAGCCCCCAACGCGTGAAAATTGCGCGCTAGATTCTTACCCCAATAGCCCACACCGACCAAAGCTAAAGAACGTTGAACTGACATCGTCTTTTCCCCCTTCTCAAGCAACTGGTGCTGTGACGAACTCTCTGACTTTCTTACAGATCAGCTGCTGCTGATCCTGTGTCAACCACGGATGCATCGGCAAGCTAATGACCTCTGCTGCAGCCTTCTCCGCTACGGGGAAGCTGCCCTTGCCATAACCAAGATAAGCAAAGCAAGGCTGTTCGTGCACGCACTTAGGATAGTAGACACCTGTAGGAATGTCAGCCTCTTTGAGCGCCTCCGCCAAGCCATCACGATCACGTACACGAATCGTATATTGGTGATGGATGTGTGTATTGCCTTTGGCTACCTTTGGGATGACACAGCAGTCTGCTAACGCCTTGTCATAGTAAGCGGCCACCTGGACCCGAAGGCGCAGTTCTTCATCAAAGTGCTTCAGTTTGACCAGTGTGATTGCCGCCTGAATGGTATCGAAACGACCGGTGATGCCGATGTATTCGTGGTGATGCCGCACTTCGCCGCCATGGACGCGGATGGCACGTAACTTAGCCGCCAGTGCATCATCATTGGTAAAGAGAGCCCCCCCATCTCCATAACAACCGAGTGATTTGGCTGGGAAAAAGCTTGTCGAAGCAATTTCTGTCACCCCGCAGCTTTTACGGCCGCGTTGCGTCGCACCAAAGCTCTGCGCACCATCTTCAATGACATGGATACCATGCTTAGCGCAGATGGCATTGATAGCATCGTAATCAGGCATCTGCCCATATAGGCTAACAGGGATAATTGCTTTGGTGCGCGGGGTAATCGCCGCTTCAATCTTAGAGACATCCATGTTGTAGGTATCGGGATCAATATCGACAAACACCGGTGTAGCCCCTAACAGAGCAACCACCTCAGCTGTCGAAATCCAGGTGAAAGGCACCGTGATAACCTCATCGCCAGGCCCGATATCATAGGCCATCAAAGCCATCAGAAGCGCATCGGTACCGCTAGCTACTGTGATGGCGTGCTTAACACCAACGTAGCGTGTTAACTGTTCTTCTAGCTGCTTGACCTCAGGCCCTAAGATATACATCCCATGGTCCAGCACTGCATGGACGGCCGCATCAATCTCTGCTTTATAGTTGCGGTACTGCGTCTTCAAATCGATAAAATCCATCATAGTTTCCTCCATCAAGCTCTAGATACCAAAGGATGTTTGGGCAATAAGTGTCTTGTATCCACCACAGGGACACCGTGCGATAAGATTTCTGCCGCCAAAAAAGCGCTATGCCGTGTGCAGACGACAAAGCAGTCGTAGCTAGCAGACAGCGGTTGTGAGGTGCGTCCCGCCAGGTCGCCATACTCACGTGTCACACCTATCACAGGAATATGTGGGTCATGATAGGCGACAACAGCCCCTTTCTTTTCTAATAAGTGGATCAGCTCCAAGCTAGGACTCTCACGCATATCATCGACGTCCGGCTTATATGACAAACCCAATACCAGGACGCGGGAGCCCTTCAACGGCTTCTCGTGATCATTCAGGCAATCTTGAATCTTGCTGACAACCCACTTGGGCATCGAACGATTGATTTCCCCTGCCAATTCAATGAAACGCGTGTGCATGCCAAACTCTTTGGCTTTCCACGTCATGTAGAAAGGGTCGATAGGAATGCAATGCCCGCCAAGCCCAGGCCCAGGCCAAAACGGCATGAAGCCAAAGGGCTTGGTACTAGCCGCTTGGATGACTTCCCAGACATCGATGCCCATCGCATCTAAGATCACTTTAAGCTCATTGACAAGGGCGATGTTGACACTGCGGAAAATATTTTCAAAGAGCTTAGCCGCTTCTGCCACACGTGTGCAATGCAACGGCACAGCAGTCTCCACCGCTAGGGAATAGAGAGCCATCCCTAACTGTAAAGACTTTTCATCGGATGCCCCTACTAACTTAGGAATATTGCGCGTCGTAAACGTCCCATTACCGGGGTCTTCGCGCTCAGGGCTATAGCACAAGTAGAGATCCTCGCCAACGCGAAAGGAAGTCAACGCTTCTAAAATAGGTTTAACGACCTCGTCAGTCGTCCCCGGCCACGTCGAACTCTCTAGCGACACCAGCGTATGCGGCCTGAGGTAGGGAGCGATCGCACGGCAGGTGGCCTCGATATAGCTTAAATCAGGTTCCATGTGCGCATTTAAGGGAGTAGGCACGCAGATGACCAACGCTTCACATTGCTCTACTTTGGAGAAATCGGCATAAGCGCTAATACGTCCACGCGACTGCAATGCCTTTAGCCGGCTGTCATCGATATGACGGATGTAACTTTCCCCTTGATTTAGCCTGGCGACTTTCGCTTCATCAATATCGAAGCCGACCACGGAAAAGCCTGCCTCACCAAACAGCAACGCTAGGGGAAAACCGACATAGCCCAAGCCAATCACGCCTACCGTAGCTGTTTTGGCCTTCACGCGCTCTAAAGAACGCGTAAAAGCAGCAGCCATTACGGCAGAAGGATTCTCTTCCATTACTATTGGCATCTTAACCCATCAGATTAGGGAGTACATGTTCACCTATTCCAGCAGACTGAAAACGAAGATCTTAAGCGCATCTGAAAATCGAAAAAACCTCGTAAATAGGCTTTTCTGGCTATTTACTCGGTTTTTTCGTTTTCGTATATCGCTTAATCTCATCATTTTCAGTTTTGCTGGACTAGGTGAACATGTACATTAGGGAAACAATCTATCATGACCAGGGCAAAAAGACAAGGTTTGGCGTAAGTTCTCAATAAGCCGTCAAGACATCACTATAAATATGTTGATAGGGCTCCCATAGCTTTGTATGGAATGAAGAGTTATGCCACAGGATCACCATGGTTCCCTTGTAGCGTTTGACGGTATCAATGAGTCTTTGTAACGCTGCCTTGGTCTCGACAGGCGATAACTGTTGGTAGTGCACAAAACTCGCTTCCATGGCGATCAATGGCTGCTCGTAAAGCCGCAGCTGACGCCGCGTCAGCACATTGAAAACAGGGTAGGCATCACAGATCCCACAGCGAAAGCCAGCGGAATCGGCATACCCAAGCGTACTATCGCAGGCAAGCCCAGCATCTTCCCAGATCTGCCATGTCGTGGGAGCGGCAAAACGCAAGAAATGTTGACGCCCCTTTTCGACTGGCTCCGATATGATACGTGATAGAGCCTGGAATTCCTCTCTCCATAATTCCGCATCGCAATAGGTGTCATAGCTCGGATGAAAGCCAATGGTATGTCCTCGACGCCGAATCTCCTCGATCACATCCTGTAGCCGCGGATCCCATAAGGCATACCCCGGATCGGCCGCGGTGGTCCCGCCAGCCATAACATAAAATTCCGATTTAACCCCTATTTCTTCGGAAATATCCATCAGGTCAGAAAACGTATTATAGGGATCTTGCTGCCCTTTGAAAACCACATCAATGTAGTTGCGGACGTTATCCAATGCCAAGGACAGGTCACGCCTCTTCATCACATCACCCCCTATCGTGCGAAGCAGGTGATCAAGGCCATTCCAGCGCCAGGGAAAGTCCACGTCATGTGTGAGACAGAAGTCGAAGCGACGCGCACGGCGTGGCTGATAACAGCCTAGATGCTGAAGCATATTCCCTGTCTCTTATACACAT
>CAMFKD010000162.1 GCA_945957095.1 uncultured Chlamydiae bacterium | reverse complement strand
GGGTTATGCTAAGACTAGTGTGCTAGCGCTAAATGGAAATAGCTGATACTACATTGGAACTAAGAAAAAAAATGGAGAACACAATGAAACTCTTCAAGCATTGGTTGTTGATGATCATGGCAGTTAGCTGTATCACAGCCTCCGTTGCATCTGCAGACTGCTGCTGTGGAAATCCTACTATCGGGGAACTCTGTCCTGCCGACCTTGACGAGCGCGATTACGATGCTATCATCGACTATGTCAATAGCAAGCGCACTATCGACTTACAAGAGAAAGTCTGCAATATGGCCATCAGCGGTGATATCCGCGCCTCCTGGGCTCACATAAAGAACCGCGTCAACGATATCAAACGCCGTGGCAAAGGCTCCACAGATTGCTCTGGAGACGAAGCACCGATCAATCCTATCGCAGGTACCTTTAATGGGCAGCGTGTGCCGACAGACGAGTTTGACGTCGAACTTAACCTGAACTTTGACTACAAATGCGACCGTTCCTGGGGCGTGGCTCAAGTACGTTTCCGCAATCCTATGGGTGTGCAGGAATCGAGCAAATATAGCACTGGCCAGTTGACCAACAATGAAGACCAACAATGGTTTTCTAACTCTTCTTGCGCTAGGGTTGATAACAACGCCCCCTTTGGTAGCGGACGTTGCGATGGCCTTTGCCTGCGAAGAGCTTACATGGGCTACAACGTCTGCTGTGATGGCTGCTCCCGCTTTGACATTGAAGTGGGTCGCCGTCGCTTCTACGACGTCTTTGATAGCCGCGTCGAGTTTAACTGCCTGTTTGATGGCCTCCTGTTCCGCTATGCTACACATCTTGGTTGCGAATCGGATGCTTATGTCAACTTCGCTGGCTTTGTCGTCGACTACCGATCGGAGCACTTTGGTTGGGTTGTGGAGACAGGCTGGTTGAACATCTGCGATAGCGGATGGGACGCCAAGTACTCCTATATTGACTGGTTGAAGAAAGGCACCAACCGTGCAGGTCAGAGCCATCCTAAAGGCTGGCAATTCCAAGTTAGCCAGTGGCTTGCTTACTACCATTTTGATGACGACCTCCTCAGCATGCCTACAAAAGTGTATGGCGCCTTCTTGTGGAATAGTGCCGCTAGAAAAGTCGTTCAGACCAAGAACAAGAAAGACAATATGGGTTGGTACATTGGTGCCACAGTCGGCGAAGTCTGCCGCGAAGGGGATTGGGCGATCGACGTTAACTACCAATACATCCAAGCACAATGTATTCCTGATCCCGACGTTTCCGGCATTGGCCGTGACAACATCTTAGGAGAGACACTCTACCAAGGCGTGGATCCGAATAATGCCCGCGGTAATGGCAACTACAAAGGATGGAAGGTGGAAGGCCTGTACGCTGTGACAGACAACCTATCGATCGACGCCTCCTTTGTCTATAGCCGTGCCTGTGAATCTCAGGTGGGTGGCAAGCTCAACTATACACGTTGGAAACTAGAAGCGATCTACGCCTTCTAGCTTAGCCCACTTTCAGAGGCTGAAAGTAAAAGGGACTTCCATCAGGAAGTCCCTTTTTATTGACGACAATCCCATTTGAAACCTATACTCGCCCCTTTACTTAGGACATGTCATGGCAGATCTAGCAGAGAACAACGTCATCCGTTTCATCAACATCACTAGGAAGAGAGAAGGCATCTTTGCCAACTTCAAAGTGAAAGGTGAAAGAGGTGGTGTCAGTTTTACAGCTTCGATTAGTGTGGATATCACAGATGCTGAAGTCGATCCTGCCGATCCACTCGAAAAGATCATTGAAGAGTGTGCGAAGATGGCAGTCCGTGAATTCAAACGCGCCGAGTTTGCTTTTGAAGGCATCGCCGCAATCTAATTTCTATCTGGGTGTAGCGCAGCTTGGCTAGCGCACTTGCATGGGGTGCAAGGGGTCGGAGGTTCAAATCCTCTCACCCAGATTCTTTTTTCGACTGCAATATCATAAGCATTTGGATCATAGATTATCAGAACCTATGCGAAAGATTCAACTGCTCTGCTAAGTTCCGCACATGGAATCTCTAGTTCAGCAAAAGTTTTCCGATAATCTATGATTTTATCAACAACAGGTTCTAGGAGCAAAAGATCTGTTTCTTTGAACTCAATTGTTTTACCTTCATTCTCGGCTAGTATCTGCTCAATTTTGGAAGATTCGCTCCTGTATTGCACTTCACTGATAGATATTTGCTGACTTAATGGCGATGTTCTCCAATAGAGTTTGCATCTTTCCAATAATATTGCGGTCGATGTTATCATATTTGTCAGACATCTTACCCATTTGTGGAAATGCCACCCAAACGCTTCCTTTAGGATCTTCCCAGACGGCAATTTTTAGTGGGAGATCGATGGATATACTGGCGTTGCTTTGCATGAGTTTCGTTCCGACAGCTGGAGAGCCAAATACAATGACTTGTGTCGGTTGTAGCTCAAGGTGTGCTTTCTCGGCGTTTACCCCATGATCAAATTTAGCAAATATAGGAATATTGAGTTTCTTTAACTCTCCTTCGATCTTAGCTACTGTTTCGGAAACGCTAAAAACACTTTCATACAGATACAGCTCTTCGTCGTTATATCCAGAAGACAGATTGATATCAAAAGCCGAAGCGATTTGACGGGCAAGATTGGTAAAGTCGAGACCTTCCTTATTCGCCAATAATGTCACGCAGAGAAGCTCTGAAGGATCTGTGAATCGACTCAGATAAGAAGAATATCCACTAACAGAGCCCTTGATATCCAGTAGCCCTTTATGATGCGGAAACTGCCAGCCAGCCATTGCGGGGACTACCTTACCATTGCTTAACGTTGTAGGTTTGTAGATCAAAGCGCGATTTTCAGGCTTTTCTATTAGCAGAGAACCTGCCAGAGCGATGTCCCAAAAGCTGATATCCTCCGCCGAGGCCCAAATATCGCTAAACCCTTTCAAAGGCACAAACGGTACCGATTCTAGCTGTTGATTATATCCGGAGGCATTTTCGGTTGGATCGATATATTCAAGAACTTTAAGGAATTCTCTGTGCTTGTTATCTTTCGATAGCACTTCCTGCTTAATATTAACGATATCCTCAAAGAAGCAGGTATGTTCCAAGCCTAAGAATTTAATTTGATTCTGAGTGATAAACGCGTGATAGGGCATATTAGAGGCCTTTTCGACCACTTCTGTCAGTAATAAGAAATTTGTTGCACTTAGCGCAACATCTGTTCCAGGGGTGAACTTTAGAGGGGCATGTTGCACCATCGCAATTAGGTCCGCTGGCGCATATTGTTTTTTGGAGTCATACCCCTTTTGAGACCGATAATCTTCGATACCGGTAGCATGTTGCATCAGCTGATGGATTGTGACATTCGCCCAAGCTGTTGGTATTCCTGGAATGTACTTTGAGAGCTTGTCGTTGATATTTATCTTCCCCCCTTCATAAAGCTGCATGATAGCGACCGCTGTAAAGGCCTGAGAAATAGGTCCGATAGCCCAGATTGTTCTCGTGGAGGCTAGACGTTTCTGCTCGATGTCGGAAAGGCCGTAGGCGACAACTCGAGGAATATAGGGCGCCTGCACAATAGCCAGTACCAGCCCCGGTACATTTTCTTTGGCCATGTAGTCATAGATCATCTCATCAACGGACCTTCCTAGATATGAGACCCGTGGATTACCGCGCGCCTGTACGCTATTTTCTTCTGATGTCATAAAAGTCGCTCCGGCTATTGGTTTAAAATCGTGGCCTTGTTTGCCTTCTCTGTTGGATAAAGCAGGATATTCCCGCGCTATTAAAGAGAAAGCTATTGCATTTGACAATAGCAGTACTAATGGTACTACCAGACGAATTTGACGATACAAGCTAAACATTTTTCCCCTTTTCTCATTTCAGATTAAAGACAGTGCAAATTACTTTTCCGCACGTCTTGTTGCATCATTCGCTACAGAGCCATTGAGCGGGTATGAGCAATGTGAGGAGGTGACACAACCAAATGCTGAAGTTCATGTTTTAGTAGTTTGATATTAAAATTGATCGATAGTCTACTCCACATCTCATTCCTTTTCAGTGATTTCACTGACTCAGTGGTAAATGATGCAACAAAGCCTCTCCGCAAGCGACTTCTCCTACTCTAATAGCAGGTCCTTTTGAGAAGCTCTGTCAAATGGCTGTTCTCCGATCCAACCCATAAACCAAAGCAAGAAAAGTAGCAACACGCAGAATGGACCTATACCCAATTTGTTGTTTTTACCTTGCTGCCCATTTTCATCGCCCTTCCAGTCTCTTCAAAAATGAAAGCACAAGCAAGCTTGCGCAAAGCTTTGCGCACACCATTGTAGCTGGGGTTTACGCCTAGCGCTCAGCGGAAGAAGTTCAAGACATAGTCCTTTTCACGAATATTCACTGAATAGAATAATCCTGTTGCGATATATTCCTGTTGTGGAATATATCAATGAAGTAACATCGCAACACACTGGAGGTGCCCTAAGATGAAGTTAAACCTGATACAGATTTACGAATGCTTATGCGACGAGACACGGCTTCGGATTCTAAACTTGTTATCAGCGACACCGCTATGCGTATCGCATCTTCAGCAGATTTTGGATATGCCGCAGGTTAAGATCTCAAAGCATTTAAACTACATGAAAGAGCGAAAGATGGTGCAAGCCGTTCGATGTGATAATTGGATGCTTTATTCTCTAGCTGACTCTTCGAGTCAAGAGTTAGAGAGTAACCTTAAGTGTCTTCAAGACTGCATTCAGGAGTATCCTGTCTTCAAAAAAGATCTCGAGAATTTAGCGGCTCACAAAAAAGAAATCGAGAGGGTCAAAGAAAAAGCAGGAGGGAAAAAATAATATGCGATCATTTCTGTTAGGATTTGTCATGATAGTTGGAAACACCTGTCTTCAGGCTGGTGACCAGTATGAGTATTTGTTCTTCTACAAAGATCAAAGTGATCGCACAAAGCATGCGGAACAGGTCTTTGATGCTGCTACATCCAAGCTCAAAGGGCAGGTGGTGACATCCAAGGTGGATGTGACGGATCCATCCTTTAGCGCTTTGGTTAACCAATATGGCCTTGTGCGCTCTCCAATGCCATTTGTCTTAGTAATTGCACCTAATGGAGCGATTACAGGCGGTTTTACGTCTACAGTAAGCGAGCAACAGCTAGGCGGAGCTATTTGTAGCAAGGGAATGTGCGGTGTGTTGAAGGCCATGCAAGAGCGCAGAATGGTGTGTTTGTGCATCCAAAATGACCAAACAGCAAAGGCTCAAGAGGCTCTGAAAGGAGTAAAAGGCTTTAAAGAAGATGCTCGGTTTGCAAGTGGTACGGAAATCGTAGTCGTTGATCCGAGAGATCCGCATGAGCATAGCTTCTTAAGTCAGTTAGGCGTTGATCCTACAACTTCGGAAGCTATCACTATTGTCATG
>CAMFKD010000161.1 GCA_945957095.1 uncultured Chlamydiae bacterium | reverse complement strand
ATGGTCAACTGTCCGTAGGCACTGGTTGAGCCTATTTGGTAGGAATGCAAATGGTTTTGTGACCTATCCAATGGAAACAACTTTGGCTGAAGGCTATGATTTACCTAGGGCCTATGCCAACTTCCCTTTTGATGTTGAGTTAGAGGTAGAAGGCTCTATCAAACGCATTACAGAGCTTGCCCCGGCGGGTAAGGCGCCTATGGTTTATCTTTGGTCAGGTGATTGCGCTCCCTTTGCAGCGGCTATCGAGCATACGAGACGCTGTGGCATCCGCAACCTCAATGGAGGTAACTCGCGTTTTGATACGGAGTATCCTTCTTATGCTTGGATTAGGCCGATCGGACGACAAACTGGCGGTCAGCAGCAGATTTACGCATCGGCGGCCAACGAAAACATCTATACAGATAACTGGCTAGGCCGCTACTACGATTATAACAAACTTCCTCAGACCTTCCGCAATACAGACACTCCTTGGCGTATCAAACCTATCAACCTGTACTACCATATGTTTTCGGGTGAAAAGCTACCGAGTTTGCAAGCGGTTCTTTCCAATATTCGCTACATTCGTACACAGGATATTGTGCCCATTACCACAAGCCATTTTGCTGATATTGCCGATGGATTTTATCAGGTTGAAATAGTTGCCTTGGAGTCAGGACGCTGGGCTGTCGAGCATCGCGGTGCTTTGCAGACGGTACGGATCGATCGTGCAACTCTGCAGTCGGTAGATTTCTCGCGATCTGAAGGTGTGTTAGGACAGAAGCATTTGCAAGGTAGCTTATATGTCTTTCTAGAGCCTGATGTCGAGAGACCCATCGTAGCTTTAAAGGAGTGTCTCGACTGCACGCAAGAACCTGTTGAAGAGCTTATCTACCTCCTCAGCAGCCGATGGCCTATTAGCCATATCGAACGCAGGACAAAAGACCAGATATCTTTTGAGACATCTGGTTTTGGTCAGGGAAACATGACCTTTAGAGTGCCGACAGATGGTAGTTATCGGGTCACCATTAGCAAAAAAGGTCAGTCGGCCCACGCCATGGAAGTCAAGGCAGATCATCAGATACTTTCCTTTGTAGCAGGAGAATTGAGCACTTACCAACCGGTTCAAGTCAACATTGAGAGGGGGCCATGAAAGGTCATTCCTCTATCGGTGCTGTCTTGTTTGTTGTCGTGGTTGGGGTAGGGACTAGTTTACTGATCTTTCCTCGCTACGAGCAGGTGTCGCTTATGATTGCTGATAGCGGAGAATACCAAGCGGCGCTTCAACGCTTTCAGAAACAGATTGCCAGTGGCAAGGAAGACTTGCCAACCCTGGTGTCGACAGTGCATCTGCTTCAAGAAAATGGACGTGACCGTGAAGCGATACATTTGGTGGAGAATTATGTCGACAGTCATCCCAATGACAATGACGCAATGCAATATTTGGCACAGTTATATCGCCATGCGGTGCGTTTAGATGAATACGTCGAGGTGCTATGGGCATTACAGGGGCGGCAACCTACTGAGAAATATCTCCATGACATCGCGCTCTACTCCTCTGAAATAGGCAACATCCGAAGCGAGCAGGCAGCCCTAGAGCAACTATTTCAGCACTATCCAATGTCTTATAAAGAATATCAGCGCCTGGCCTACTTCTATGCTGCACAAGAAAAGGGATCCAAAGCGATTGAGGTCATGCGCACCTTTATTCAGACTACGCCGATGGAGAAGATTTCCTATCTTCAAGCCAACTACATCATTCGTCTTTTTATCTACGAAGGGTATCAGGATGATGCCGCTAGCGTTGCAGCTGCCTACGTCGGCCTCAAACAAAATCGTAAGGAGTACTTTGACATTCTCTCTATCTTTGCCGATGAGAATGTTCCAAAAGTGGGATTAGCCGTTCTTGCTGTCATGCCGGCGGATATGCGGCGTAGTAAGAGGGGAGAGGAGACACGCTTTGATCTACTGCTATCTCTCGGGCAGCAGCAAGAAGCTTACGAATTATTGATGCAAGCGGTGAAAAACAACCAGCTGTCTACGCGCCTATTTAGACATGGGCTTCCGTTGACACTCGATAATGTACCGCATGACCTCTTTATGACAATGATCAAACAGATCGACTTAAAAGGCCTGCAACCCGATGACCTTGTCGATGTCGCCATTCGTTCTGTTCAGCGACATGAGCCCGATTTAGCACAATATCTACGCGATCAATTAGGACAGGAATACCTTAACACCTATCCTGTCCTCATGTTGGCGCTTGCGCTCGGTATTGGTGATGTGAGTGAAGAGCAAGCCTTTAACGATTATAATGGAGTACGTACCAAGCTTTCTGGTCCTGATAATAGCGTCTTAGCCACCTTATATGAGATGCGTGGCTTGGATAAGCTGGCGAAGCAGCTGTTGGACACGATTCAGTCACTCGATGACTATCCTCCTGAACAGGTTTTCAATTTGACAGCTGTATTAGCGCAACATCGCTTAGAGCAGAAAGCTATTTCTTTGGTTAAGCCTTTAATTGATGAGTTAAGAGCTCCACCCATCGAGATCATTGCATCTTGGAAGTTACTGCAAGGCACACAAGGGCAGCAAGATCTTGTGATCTCATGGATGCAGGGGGAACGAGAGATTCCTTCTGCCATTATTAAGGGCATTTATGAAGCTGCCTACAAACGCCAGCTTGGCCCACTGGCTTTGGTGGCTGCGCAAAAGCTGTACCGTCAGCTGCCTAGCCAGCAGCATGAGGCCTATGTAGCGAGTGCTCAAGTGATCAATGGTCAAGGTGCTGAAGGCCTTGACAGGCTGCGTCAGCTATTTAAAGCCGGTGTTCCTGTGACCGATCTGTACGTTAATGCGTTGATCTATTTGCAGAAGACACAGCCTTCCTTGAAGACTGAGCTAACTCAAGTCATCGCTAAGGAAGCTAGCGATCCCCATACACCAGATTCTGAGTTACGAGATTTAGGGTATCTCTTGATTGAGAATCATTTGAAAGCGATGGCCGAGCCGCTGTTCTTCAGATTAGCCCAAGAGAATTCCTTTAGAAGCGGTGATGCATTCGCATTGCTGGATATCTGGGGGCCTCATCCTAGACCAGCGCAGTCGGCCTGGATTGTCGAGCATGCGCGCGCGGCTCCAATTCCCGAGGAGGTGCAGTGGTTGCGCTACCTTATCGATACGCAGCAGCCTGGGCTGGCTCTGGACGTATTACACACTAGCCATAATGACGAACACAGCAGTATCGCGCTTGTTGAACTTCACTACCAAGCTTCTGTGGCTGTTAAAGATTACGATGAAGCAGATAAACTTATCGATGAGTTGCTAACAGACGGTGTTAAGTTAGATAAAGTGCTTGCCTGGGCGAAGATGGCCAAAGATAGTGCCTTCTTTGCCGGAGCGGAAAGACTTTATCTCTATGCTATGGACATAGATCCCGGTAACATCATCTATTGGAAAGAGTTAGGGCTGATTGCTTGGGAACGCGGCGACTTCTGCCTGGCTGCCAATTATCTGTCTGTCTACCTGTGTTGTGAACATGTGTCTGACAAGGAAGACTATCTCTGCAATTATATCTATGGTGAGTTGCTATGGCATGACAAGTGCTATGACGAAGCATGTAGATTCTATGTAGAGGCGTGGAATCTGATTGAAGCATTAGCTCACCATCAACAGGAAGATCAAGTCACCCTCGCTCATATCTTTGTCCGACTGGAGTGCTATGACCAAGCTGAAGAGCTCTATAAAGATCTCATCTGCCGCTACCCTCTGCAGCTTGGTCTCTATGCCGATCTAGCAGAACTTTACATTATCCTCGAGCGCTATTCCTGCGCTTGTCGTGCGTTGACTCAGGGTTTCGAAGCAGCCGATATCGCTGTGTCACAGCGACAACAATTGGCAGTAACCAAGGAAACGTCTGCCGAAGAACCGCAACTAAAACAGGGATTGAGCGAAAAAGACCTCCATGTGGTGAGTTCTGTTTCAGTTACGGATAAAAAAGATCGTGAAGAAAGGGATCGCGATTTCGTCCCGAGTGCTGCCGACATCGATGCAGGGGTGGTGCTGCTACAAGCTACACGGCTTCATCTTCTCCGAGAATGTAACCATGTTTGCGAGGCTCTAGCTGAAGCTGAGCAATTAGCGGAAGACCATCCCTGCAGTGTTGATGCTTTGGTCACCTTAGCGGAATTACAGCTGATCTCCGGGCGTTGGGTATCTGCTGTCGATACCTTAGATTATGCAGTCGCTCTGCAACCAGCGCGCACAGCTCTATTCGAAAGCCGCGACCTCATCCTTGCCGATCATAGTCCTTACCTCTCAGCTAACACAGAATACCGCGTCAGCGGTCCTCAGCATGAATGGCTAGGACGCCTACACTGCGAAGATTGCTTATGGCGTGGCAATCGCATTTATGCCGATTTTGAAACGGATGGCATCCACTTTAACGATTTCATGCCTTTTAATACGGGTGTACCGGAGCGCTTTGTCGGTAGCCGTGAGAGGGGTGCTATTGGAATCGAGCAGCTCTTTTGCGGCGGACAGGCGTTACGGGGTACGCTGCTCTTAGCAGATGGCATAGTGGGTGCTGGGACTAAGCTGGCATTGCCTGACCCCTCAGGGGTGACTGTGATCGATGGCGCCATTTATGAGCCTTGTTGGGACCTCCTTCAGTCAACGATCCAGAAAGGGATACGCCATCATGTGGGCATCGGCCGCACGCAGCGTTTCTTTCCAAGGCTAGAGGTCAATGGATCGTTTACCTTCAACGTTTACAATCTGTTTGTTAACACTTGGGCAGCCACCTCTTATCAAATTCTCGCTGGCGTCCTCTACAAGATTTCTCCTCTGAATTGCTTTGTTAAATTATGGGGAAGAGATACCGACATCAGTCTTGCCTACAGCTTGGAAATGGAGGAGGTACTCAGTGAGTTGTCTCGTCCCAGCGCGCAAGGCGGCTCTTTCCAACCTTTAGGATTATCAGATAGACAGGTACACACGGGATGTATGATTGTTAATAAAAAGTGGACCGAATGCTGGGCCATGGATGGCAGTGCAGGCTACAGCTATGATGCCGCATTACATCATGGTGGGGCAATGGGAACCTTCGGGTTAACCTATGGACGTAAGGGGTGCCCACAAGCTCGACTGTATTACTACCACGTGATTAACTCCGTTGGTTCCGCTACAGCTGTTGATAGCGTCCTGTTTGAAGTAAGAACTCCGTTTTAGGGCAAATTATGGCTAACCAAAATGTGACCGCTTCCTCACTTCCCCCAAGACCTCGTAAGATAGTCGGCGTGCGCCTAGCTGCTCTTACTGAAACAGTCGTGTTGTTGGCGATTCTCTTGGGAATATGTTTCCTTTTGGGGCGTTCTGACCGTTTTATTGAGGTATCTCCACATCCCTTTTGGGCTGTCGTACTCCTCATCACCGTTCAATATGGCTCACTAGAAGGT
>CAMFKD010000160.1 GCA_945957095.1 uncultured Chlamydiae bacterium | reverse complement strand
CTCGTGGGCTCGGAGATGTGTATAAGAGACAGGGGCAGGTGATCCGGATCTGGCGGCCGGGTGCTCACGAAGTGCATGTCGAAGTTAAAGGCTCTCTGGTTTCGGCTGAAAAGGTGGGTGATGCCGGTTTCTTTGAGGTGCGAGTCCCAGCAGGTTTGACTCCTCAAGATTACCGTGTTTACCATTCCAACGGTCTTTTGGCGCACGATCCTTATGCTTTTTGGCCTACCTTAGGAGAGGTAGATCAATATTTGTTTGGTGCCGGGGTTCACTACAACCTCTATCGCATTCTGGGTGGGCGTTTGGCCACGCATCAAGGTGTGCAAGGCGCCAAGTTTAGCGTTTGGGCGCCATCAGCTCGCAGCGTTGCTTTGGTCGGAGATTTTAACCTGTGGGACGGTCGTGTGAACCCTATGCGCAGCTTAGGGCAATGCGGGGTATGGGAGCTCTTTGTTCCTGGCGTTGATGCTGGCACGAAGTACAAGTTTGAAGTGCGGTCACAGACTGGCGAGCGTACCATTAAGTCAGACCCGATGGCGTTATGGAGCGAGCTGCGGCCCAAGACAGCTTCTATTTTAACCGATGTCGAACGTTTTCAGTGGGATGACAGCGCTTGGATGGCGGCACGTGTCGCCAATGCCGGTAAGCCACAGCCTATGAATGTGTATGAAGTGCACCTTGGCTCATGGAAGCGCAAAGATGGCGGTTTCTACACTTATCGCGAGTTGGCACATCTCCTGGCGGATTATTGCCACGATCTCTCTTTTACTCATGTCGAGTTGATGCCCATCGCGGAACACCCCTTGGATGAGTCGTGGGGGTATCAGGTGACGGGTTTTTATGCTGTCACAAGCCGTTTTGGCACTCCGGAAGACTTTCAGTACTTCGTCAATTATCTCCACAACAAGAACATTGGCGTGATCATCGATTGGGTTCCTGGACACTTCCCCCGAGATGACTTCTCTTTAGCGCGCTTTGATGGGACCTGTCTATACGAGCATGCCGATCCGCGCCAAGGGCTTCATCCGCATTGGGAGACAAGTATCTTCAATTTTGGCCGAAAGGAAGTGTCGAACTTTCTGATCGCTAACGCTCTCTTTTGGCTTGATGTCATGCATATCGATGCCTTGAGGGTCGATGCTGTTGCCTCGATGCTCTATCTTGACTACGGCAGAGAGCATGGGGAGTGGATCCCCAACCAGTACGGTGGTAAGGAGAACCTGGAGGCTATCGAGTTCATTAAGCATGCCAATTCAGTGATTCACCAACGCTATCCTGGTGTGATGACGATAGCGGAGGAGTCGACGGCCTTTGGCGGCGTTACCCATCCTGTAGAGCATGGAGGCTTGGGTTTTGACTTGAAGTGGAACATGGGATGGATGAATGACACCCTGCGCTATTTCCACAAAGACTCGATCTATCGTCACTACCACCACAATGACCTCACCTTTGGTCTTCTCTATGCTTTCTCCGAGAAGTTTATCTTAGTCTTGTCGCATGATGAAGTCGTCCATGGCAAGGGCAGTCTGCTGTCTAAGATGCCTGGTGATTACTGGCAGCGGTTTGCCAATCTCCGGCTATTGTTAAGCTATCTCATCTGTCAACCTGGTAAGAAGCTGCTCTTCATGGGGGCTGAGATCGGACAGTGGAACGAGTGGAATGCCACCGGAGAGGTGGAATGGCTGCTGCGTACCTTCCCCGTTCATGATGGCATACGTACCATGGTCAAGGAACTTAACCGTTACTACCTAGAGCATGGATGCCTTTGGGAGCGCGATTTCGATCATACCGGTTTTGAGTGGGTCGACTTGCACGATCGCCACAATTGCGTCATTAGTTACTTGCGCAAGGGTAGCCAAGATATCGTCCTTTGCATCCATAATTTTACTCCTCAGTATCTCCCGGAGTACATCGTCCATCTGGGCAATGTTCGCAAAATCAAGGAAGTCTTCAACTCCGATGCGATGCATTATGGGGGCAGTGGTAAGTGCAATCCTCATGTGGAGATCATTCATCATGATGGCAGACCTACTGGCCTTAAGATCGCCGTCGCTCCCTTAGCCACTATGATTTTTGAGGTAGAGTTTTAAGTACATGCTTACGCATCGAGATTACGAAAGGCTATGCCATGAGATTTGGCATCACAGCAAGTTGTACTACGTCGACCATGCTCCCGTCATCAGTGATGAAGCGTTTGATGCGCTCTACAAGAAGCTAGAAGAGCTGGAGGCGGCGCACCCCGAATGGATCACACCGGAATCCCCGACACAACGAGTGAATGAGGCCCTTACCTCTGGCTTTCCCACAGTCCAGCATGCAATTCCGATGCTATCAT
The DNA here is from genome assembly GCA_945957095.1 of uncultured Chlamydiae bacterium. Classification (GTDB taxonomy): domain Bacteria; phylum Chlamydiota; class Chlamydiia; order Chlamydiales; family JAJFMA01; genus CAMFKD01. The sequence goes on along the minus strand of CAMFKD010000160.1, from coordinate 3,128 downwards.
TGGCCAATACCTACTCTAAAGAGGAGCTACAAGCCTTTATTGCGCGTATGCATAAACTTGTCGGGCATAGCAATGTGATTTTTTCGGTCGAACTGAAAATGGATGGCATTGCCATCACGGTGCGCTATGAAAAGGGAGTGCTCGTCCATGGTGTGACGCGCGGCGATGGCAAGAGCGGCGATGATGTCACATCAAATCTGAGAACAGTAAAGAGTCTACCGTTAAAGCTCATTGGCGATGCTATTCCAGATCTCTTGGAAGTGCGCGGAGAGGTCTTTATGCCTCACCAAGGTTTTGATGCGCTGAATAAACAGAAAGAAGCCGCTGGTGACGAGCTTTGGGCCAATCCTCGCAATGCCGCTGCTGGGTCTTTGAAGCTCTTAGACCCTCGGGAAGCGGCTAAGAGACCGTTGGAAGTCGTCTTCTATGGCATCGCAGAGATGCACCCACACCCCTTAGCTACCCAGCATGCCTGCCACCATTACCTGGCAGAGCTAGGGCTGCCTACATTGCCTATAGTAGCGCAGTGTGCGTCATTCGATGAGATCTGGGCCTTTGCCAGTCGGGTTCATGAGGCGCGGCGTACGCTGCCTTTTGACATCGATGGCGTTGTAGTCAAGGTGGACAGCATCCGCGATCAAAAACGCCTGGGATACACCGGCAAGGATTACCGTTGGGCTGTCGCCTACAAATTCGCCGCTGAGCAGGCGGTGACCAGAGTGCGCGAAATCACAGTGCAGGTGGGGCGTACAGGTGTCTTGACGCCTGTCGCCGAGCTAGAGCCAATATTTTTAGCTGGCAGCACCATCTCGCGGGCGACGCTGCACAACGCAGAAGAGGTCGCACGCAAAGATATTCGCGTGGGGGACACTGTCGTCATTGAAAAGGGCGGCGACGTCATTCCTAAGGTTGTCTCGGTCAATCTGGATAAACGGCCTGAGCATACGCATCCTTGGAGGATGCCTCAGGAATGTCCTTGCTGCGGCACACCAATAGAGCGCGATCCTGACGAAGTCGCAATTCGCTGCCCAAACCGTGACTGCCCTGAGCAGATTCATCGTCGCATTGCCTTCTTCGCAAGCAAGGACGCCATGGATATCGATACGTTGGGCACCAAAGTTGTCGCTCAGCTCATCAAGCATGGCTTTGTGAAGAATCCATCAGACCTCTATCGCCTAACAGAACAACAGATAGGACAACTACCTGGCTTCAAAGAGAAGGCGATCGCTAACCTGCTCACTAGCATCGATCGTTCGCGGCAGGTGGAACTGTCACGCTTCATCCTCGCCTTAGGCATCCGCCATATCGGTGTTGGGACAGCCGAGCTGCTGGCTAATAAGGCAGGCGACATGGAGACATTGGCCAAGATGTCTAAGGAAGAGCTCATGCGCATCGAAGGGATCGGCGAGATCGTCGCCGATGCTGTCATCGCCTACTTTCGCGATCCGGATCAGCAAGCAGAGGTTCAGCGCTTGCTAGAAGTGGGGGTAGCTCCCAAGAGCGTGGCAGTCGTCGTATATGATGGCCATCCCTTTCAGGATAAGAATTTCGTATTGACCGGTACCCTGGAACACTACACCCGCAACGATGCCGCTAAGCTTATCAAAGAGCGTGGAGGAAAAGTCGTCGGTTCAGTGAGCAAGAAGACGGATTATCTCTTAGCGGGAAGTGATCCTGGCTCGAAGCTTGATAAGGCCAAAGAGCTTGGTATTACGATTCTCGATGAAGAATCCTTCCGAAAGTTCCTTGACAATTGATGATGTGGTCATCCATTATCAAGGTATATGGATTATAAAACACGTCATCTCGAGAGGCGAATTCGCTCAGCAGCCGACTCTTTCAAGGTCGTGCTAGTTCTTGGTGCCAGGCAGGTAGGCAAGAGCACCCTGCTCCGCCATCTCTATCCTGATGCCGAGATGTTCTTCTTCGACTCCATTCTGGATCCCTATCAGGTCAAGACTGATCCCGATCTTTTTTTAGACTTGCATCCAGCGCCACTCCTATTAGATGAGGTTCAGTTTGTCCCTGTACTGCTTTCTGCTATTAAACGCCGCGTGGATCTTTCCCCAGCTAAAGGACGTTACTTCCTAACAGGTTCCCAAAACTTGAACGTGTTAAAGACAGTAGCAGAAACGATGACAGGGAGGGCGGCTCTTCTTCATCTCGAAGGGATGACTCTTCAAGAGCTAACAGGGCATGGCGGTGATAAAAATTGGCTTTCTGATTACCTAGAGGATCCTTCACAGTTCATCAAAATGCCTAGAGGTGTCTTATCCGGGCTTCCCTCTCTTCAAGAAGTTTTATGGCGTGGTTCTTTACCCCAAGCCTTAGAGCTACCACGAGGGGATATTCCTTTATTTTTTAGTTCTTACATCCAGACCTATGTTGAAAGAGATCTTCGACTGATTGAGAGAATTGACGACCTCAATCGTTTTGGTGTCTTCTTATCACTGTTAGGAGCACTCTCAGCCCATGAGATTAACCATTCTCAATTGGGAAGAGAGATTGATGTAACCCCACAAACAGCTAAGCGTTGGTTGTTTGCTTTGGCAGCTTCCTATCAATGGAGAGAGCTGTATCCTCTCTATAACAACAACATCAAGCGGATCAGTGGGAAACGAAAAGGAGTCTTAACTGACTCTGGAGTGATGTGCCATTTGCTGCGCGTGCGTTCTCCGGAAGACCTCGCATTACATCCCTCTATTGGAGCTGTATTTGAGACATGGGTTATTAATCATATCTTCCAGCTGTTTGCCTGCTGTTTGATGGAGCCTGCTGTTTATCATTGGAGAGCGCACTCTGGGGCAGAGGTCGACGTGATTTTAGAGCTTAATGGGACCTACTTTCCTATCGAGATTAAATGCTCTCGCAACCTGTCTGCTTATGATCTAAAAGGCATGAGAGCCTTTCGAGAGGCCTATCCCGAGCGCCGAGTGGCTCCTGGGTTGGTTATCCATGCTGGCGATGAGAACTTCTTGCTCGATCGAGACACGTTAGCCTTGTCTTGGAAAGCATTATAGCAAAAACTGATGCTCAGCTTGTACATCTTCACCGCTTCTCTCTATTTCATCCCTCTCATAGATCTCACTGATCTCTGCTATGTGAGTTGTCAATCGCTTTAGCTTGAA
>CAMFKD010000159.1 GCA_945957095.1 uncultured Chlamydiae bacterium | reverse complement strand
TCCTGATAGTGGCACCATCTCCTTTGACGACCAACCCATCGTCTTTCAGGAAAAAGAACTGATCAAACATCGTCGCACCCTAGGTATCGTCTTTCAGTCATGGAACCTTTTCCCCCATCTAACAGCTTTAGAGAACATTATCTTGCCGCTACACCGTGTCCAGGGAATTTCTATAGATGAGGCGAAAAGCCGCGGCTTAGAGCTCTTAAAACGTTTTCAGCTGGATAAACATGCAGATAAAAGGCCCTTTGAATTGTCCGGTGGGCAGGTACAACGAGTAGCCCTCATCCGCGCTGTGGCAGGACAGCCAAGAATGCTGATGCTGGACGAACCCACTTCCGCGCTTGATCCACTCATGACCGCTGAAGTCTTAGACCTTATTTTGGAGTTGAAGAATGAAGGACGCGACCTAGTTCTCACGACTCACCACCTGCATTTTGCTCGTGGTATCGCCGACCGCGTTCTATTTCTGGCTGAAGGCAAAGTGCTGGAACATGGTACTGCTAACGAAGTATTCGAACAACCGCGCTCTGACTTAGCTAAGCAATATATGCGTATCGTTATGTCTTATTAAAAGCCAGCGAAGTGCTGGCTAAAATCCAACGAAATTACGTAAAGCATACCAAGGGCGTCGCATGACGTAATAGAAAAGCGATACCGATTCACCATACAGCACTGCCGTCCCTTTGAGGCCTAGCTTGATGTCAGCGGGCGGCTCACCCACCCAGTTAGCCTCAGAGATAAAGCTAGGGATATCTTTATCACTCATGGAAACTTCATTAGCGATATAATCAATACGAGCTCGATAGCTGGTCGAAGGGGTGATGTTGAGAAACACCTTAATGTCTTTATTAAGATCCAATGGCACGTTGTCGCTCTCAGGTATCCATATCTTAACTTTAGTATGAGCAGGATCACTGATGACAAGCACTTTCTCGCCCACCTTAACAGGCTTTCCTCGCCACTCACTGTCAGACTCTAAGACCACTACACCGCTGACAGGTGTTTTGATTGAGGTCAGCCCCACCTGGTAGGCCATGAGACCTAAGTTTGCAGCCTCTTTTTGCATCTCAGCTTTCAAGATGGCAATCTGATTTTGCTGCTGCTCATCGTGCAATCCCATAATGGCAGCTCGCTCTAACTCTAGTTTTTTAGCAAGCAGCTGTTGTTGAGCGGATCGATACGCCTCTTCGTGGATAGTGCTTTCGTAGTCAAAGAGAAGATCGCCATCGCGCACATGCTGCCCTGGCTTGACCAATATCTCTTTGATCACCCCTTCAAGGGGTGCCCGGACATAATAGGGATCACTAGTCACAATCTCACAAGGGGCAACGACTCGCAAAGGAATACGGACAAGAAATAACACAAGAAGGATACCGACTGCCCAATAGGCAGCCTTGCTTCGTGCCCCAAAGAGCCATTTTTGCAATGACACCTTACCTTCCAACCGGTTCCAAGCGATGCCATAGGCTGGAAGAAGAAAATCGCGTGCTAACACTTCTATACCTGGCACAGGAAAGGAAAAAGTCTCAACACCCCACTGCTCTAACCAAAGCCCCAACACAAGCTTTTTGTCATAATAGATAGGCAGCCAGTATACGGCTGCACGTTGTTCTTGCTGCAAGTTCTGCCATGCTCCTACCTTATCAGAGCTAAAGCGCGCTTCATGCAACATACCAGCCTCTTCTGGCTTTAAGAGCCCTTGCATGGCGGAATCCAATTGAATGGCTAAAGGGGCGATCTCATTCACTTTGGTTTGGCCTGAGATTCCAATGAGCTTCCGCTCCTGTTCATCCATCTTGAACAGATAGGCGCGATCATAAGGAACAAGATGCACGGTATCGTTAACAATGGTAAAGATAAGTGGTTCTGTCTTGGTTACAGCAGACACTTTCAATTCCAACTGGCTCAGTAGATAGAGGAAAGGGACAATCTCAGGGTCTTGGCTGAAAGAGCGTTGGGTCATGGAACGCCCTCCTGCGACAAAGTTTGTAGATCAGCCATCCCGGTCATCCCGCCTATTAAGGCTCCATCAGTATTATCAATCTCTGCTTCAATAGGCACTGTAGAACTTACTGGATCAATCATAGCACCGATACGCGTGATCTTACCTCCGACTGTCTGTTCTGTTTCGTTGACATGGACAAATAGCATCTGGCCTACACGGATATCCTTCAGCAGATTAGCAGGGACTAAAACCTTAGCAAGCATGACGCGATCATTGACAATCTCGATGAGCGGTTTGTCTTTATAGTAGAGTTGACGATTGGGGTACTCTCCATCTGCAACGTTGACAAGGACGACACGCCCGTCATAGGGCGCCAACACCTGAGTATTTCCTAAGTTTTGCGCAGCCACTACAACGTCAGATTCTGCTACGGCTACAGCAGCGACAGCCTCGATATAATCGGAGTAGGAAGCAATACCATCGTGGTAGAGAGTAGCCTTAGCTTTGGCCGTTACATTCGCCTTGTCTAATGTTGCTAATGCGCGCTCATAGATAGCTTTTTGAGAGACGTCGTCAAGCTGAATGAGTAGCTCACCTTCCTTAAAGCTATCACCCATCTTCTTATATACTTTGACGACTTTGGAGTTAACTTCCGTCGATAGCAAGGTGCGCAGCTTAGGCTCCAATACGGCAGCATAGAGCAAAGAAACAGGCTCAGGCTTCTCAACTAAGCGTTTCTTCAAAGGCACTGCCGGCTCAGTTCCAGCAATAGCAACCAATGAAATCTCGCGCGTCTCCAACTGAGGCAATAGATGCCGACTGCTATCGCCCCAAAAGGCCAAAGCTATCACAAGCGCCAATACGATTACCGTCAACCAAACCATCTTCATGGCGCAATTACCACCACATCTTCTCCGATTAACCAAGGGCTAACATAAAAGGGAATCCCCACAGAGTTATTGATCTGCTCTAATGCCACCTGATGATTGCCAAACGCTTTTAAAGCATCCACTTCACTTTGTATGGCGTCAAGCATGTGATTGGCAAGGATTTCTAACTCACTGGCTTCCCCTACCTCTCTTTTTCTCTCTAATACCTGGATCAAGCTAGCATGTGTCGACGCCATGTCAGCAGCTGCAATGTAATCATAACGCGTGTCATAAAAGCTAAGATAAGCAAGCTGTAGCTGAGTAAGGATGCCGACTGATAAGGCCAGCCTATTGCTTCGCGAAGCTTCTACATTGCACCTACCGGCGATCATTTCCCGTATGTGAAGTGGTTCGCCCAACAGATTCCACGTAAAACGTAACCCATTGATGAGCCATTGGTTATAGATCAAATAGCGGTTTGCATCAAAATTAGAGCTGGCAAAAGCAGCCAAACTGGGAAAGAGCTGTAAAAACGCGATGCGTATCTCGTCAATGTTGCTGTTGACCTCAGCATCTAATCCATAGAGCTCTGGCCGGTTAATCAAGGCTAGAGCAGCCAGGTCACTGATTTCTGGTAGTTGATCGCTAGGAAGAGGAATCTCTTCTTCAGCCAACACAAAATTTGCTTCTGGCACCCCCATCAATTTGGCAAGCTGCGTGATGGCATCGTGAAGGTTGCGCTCGTAGAGCACGTATTGTGCTACCAATTTCAATAGCGAGGCTTTATATCTTAAGCCCAGATCGGCAGAAAGAACATGCGAGGCCATCCTCTCTTCCAAACTGTTGATGAAACCATGAACCTCTTGCACAACAGGCTCAAGCTTTCTAACACCTAACAAAGCCACCCTTGCCTTCCAATATTGGGAAATGGTCTCAGTAATGAGGATCTGCCGTGCGCGCAAATACTCCGCCTTACGCATAGTAGCTTTGTCGTCTTCTTGCCTAGAACGATAATAAGCAATACCGTAGTCCAGCAGATTCCACGTCAACAACAGATCATTACGATCGACAGCTTGCTCAGATGAAATACTAGGCGGCGCAGGTGGTACTGTAGGATCCAAAGATGTTGAAGATGCCCCAGTATTGCGATTGCGTCCGCTTACTTCTCCTTCAAACACTAATGTCGGCAGCATTTTCAGCTTAGCGCTAGCAGCAAATTCTTCCTGATAGCTGTACTGGCGCGAACGTACCAATAAATCTAGATTGCGGCATAAGGCAATGTCTAGGATCTCATGCAACGTCAGCGGATGGTCTGGAAGATAGAATAAACGCTCCTCCATCAGTTCCCACTCATACTGCGCATTGCCAACACGAGTCTCAACAATGCCAGGCCTTGGACAGGTGCAACCTGTCAACAAAGCAACACAGCACATTAAAACTCGAACAGAATACGCCATAGAATTCCACACGCAATTAAATTGCCACCCTATCAATATCTGGCTTTATACCCAAGGAAACTGTACAAGAGTTCTCTTGAAATGACTGAGATATCGTGCTACAAGCACAGTCATGACAGAAAGGACGCCAGCGAGATTCAGAACAGACCTAAAGCTGTTTGCGGGTCCCCGCGACTTTGACGGCTCTCCCACTCACAACCTCTACGATCCGGTAACAGATCACTACTATAAGCTAAGTTGGCGCGAGACAACCATCTATCAGCTAGCCAAACCCGGAATGACCATCGACCAGATTGTGGAGGCAGTCAATGCCTATACGACTATCCACGTAGATGCTGAAGATGTGCAATCTTTCTTCAATCAGGCAGCACATCTCGGATTACTCAACATCAACCGGAGTAGCGAGCAAGTTCTGGCAAAGCAACAGAGCAGTAAAAGCAACACATTATGGTGGCTGTTAAAGAACTATCTCTATTTCCGCGTCCCCCTCGTCCACCCCGACAAATTCTTAACTCAAACGCTACCTTATACGCGTCTGCTTTGGTCGCGAACAGCGAAAATTTTCTACGCCCTAGCAATCGGCTTAGGATTATTGCTTGTATTAAGTCGTTTTGACGAATATCTCCATACCTTCAGCTATTTCTTCAACCTGCAAGGTGTCATCGTTTACGGTGCGGCCATCTGCTGCGTCAAGGTCATCCATGAACTGGCACACGCCTACACCGCCAAATATTACAATACCTATGTCCCCACCATGGGGATCGCCTTCATCGTGATGTGGCCTGTCCTCTTCACCGATGTCACCAGCTCATGGCGCCTTGCACAAAGAAAACAACGCATTGCGATTACCGTAGCTGGAGTGGTCGCCGAATTGGTGGTGGCAGGTTTGTCAACATTGGGATGGGCACTGACACCTCCAGGCTTATTGCAGACTGTCTTCTTCATCTTGTCATCTGTCACGTGGGTGACCTCACTACTCATCAATATCAACCCCGTCATGCGTTTTGATGGCTACTACCTTCTCTGCGATCTGTGGAGCGTAGATAACCTGCGTCAACGCGCCTTCGCTGTAGGCAGATGGAAGATGCACCAATGGTTGTTTGGCATCGATATGCCTTGTCCAGAGCCTGACCTTCCTCCACAGAAAATACGCCAGCTCTATATCTACTGTTTTTGCACAGTGATCTATCTGATGATCCTCTATTTCGCCATCGCACTCTTCGTCTATCACGCCTTTGCAAAAGTCCTTGGAATCATCCTCTTTTTAGTCGAAATTGGTGTCTTCTTCATCTGGCCAGTCGTATGGGAGGGCCATATGCTCTATAAACTGCGCGACCATTTAACGCTCAATACAC
>CAMFKD010000158.1 GCA_945957095.1 uncultured Chlamydiae bacterium | reverse complement strand
CAGACTGTCTCAGCTCGCTAGGTCATCACGTGCCAGGACTTTTTGAGAAGCTACCCCCTGAGTTTGCCAGCAACCTTCCTAAATATCCATAAACGTTTTTTAACAGGGGGGATACAAAGAGGAGGCAGATTTGCGGAGAACTCCACAGCTTTGCTTCGCTCAGCGAAGAGGCCTCCTCTTGTTCCAATTTCTTTTCTAAGGTATTCTATCGTTTTTATGGCCTTGCACGCTTTCGAACGGGAGGAACTATGGCGACAGTGTTGGCTCTGATCATCTCTAGTTTATTATTGTACTTTGAGGTGGGGGTATCCCTGACATGGGTGCATGGGTTAGCGGCTGGCACTGGTGGACTGATCATTGTATTGGTTACGCTGACTAATCTGCTGTTGGTGCGGCCACTACAGGCTGCGGAGCTTAAGGCGACGCCGCGCGTCTCCGAACTTGTCAAAGGCGACAAGATGCTGCGGTATCTTTGCGCAAGCTTGGTTGTCATTCCTATTTTTGCTTTTGCTATTGCGGTGGGTGGGGTACCAGAGAGCTGGTTAGATAGCACGGCGCAGTTCTCGCTGTTGCTTGTCTTAATTGCTCTTTCCCTCGATCTTCTTGGTTTTTTCTCGAGTCGCTTCTGGAATTATTTCAATCCACCCGCAGTTGTCAAAATGGTTGTGGGACGTGCACAAAGCGACATTGCTCAAGGGCGTGATGCTGAGTTGTGCGACTGGATCGCGATGCTTTCAGAGATGGCGTTGATGTCTTTGAAACGGCATGGTTCTTCATTAGCGGAGCGCGCTGTTTCGGGGATCATCGCCTTATTGCAGCGCTTTCTTGAGGTGCACCGCCGCTCATTGCAGACCGAAAGTACCGACGCTAAAGTCCATCAGCGCACTAGTTACGTCTTATTTTATGGTTTTGAGAGACTGCAAGTGATCTACAATCATGCGTTGCAGGAGCGTTTAGAACCCATATGCAGCCATATTGTCACCTCGCTAGGCAAGGTAGCTCTTGCGGCTGCTTATGGTGATATTACCAAGGTTGGGTATCCCTTGCACTACATTGGGAGCTTTAGTACCGCTGCGCTGAACAGTGGTATGCCTGATGTGGCAATTAAGGCTAACATCACCTTGCTTGAGTCGGGTAAGCTAATTCTCAGCGATGTCGATCTTTCTAAGGTCAACATCCGCGACACCTTTATCTCTCTCGTCTCTCATCTAGAAGAGTTAGCTAAAGCTACCTACAGGCAGGACAAAGAAAGCGACTTGGGCATGTTGACACAGCCTTTGCGCGATTTAAAGATGGCGCTGACTTCTCATGCACTAGCCGACCGCTCTGATATGAAGGCTGTCATAACCGCTATCGACGGTGTCTTGGCTGACTTTGAGAATCTTCGTCTTGTCCTAAATGCTTTGCCGCCTATTCCAGAGGTAGAGGGGGTGGAGGAGGGGCTTCCCGAGATTCCAGAGCTGGCTGCAGAGGCCAAGAGGCGGGGGCTGCGGCCGTCACCATCACCCTCCCCTTAGTGATGGGATGGGGAAAGGTGAATACGCAGTGATGGAGAGCGATCTCCCCTTGACGCCAAGGTTGTCCTCCGTAACGGACATCGCCTAAAATAGGGTTGCCGATGGTGGCTAGCTGTAGCCTGATCTGATGGTAGCGTCCTGTCTCTAGTTCGATCTTTACGAGTGTTAGATCATGAGTGGTTGCGATGACCTGATAGGACAGGCGCGCTAATAGTGCTCCTGGTGTGTTTTGTGTTGTGATCTTAGCAGAATGATCGCCATGCGCCATGTAGTGTTCTAAAGTGGCTTGAGATAGCTTGGGTTGACCACAGACGATAGCGTAGTAGTGCTTGGTGGTGTCTTTGGAGCGTAGCGCTTCATTAAGTCGCGACAGCGCTTTGCTGGTGCGAGCGAAGACGACGATGCCACTAGCTGGACGGTCTAGGCGATGGACAGCATGGAGGAAGACAGCGCCGGGTTTATGATAGCGTTCTTTGATCCATGCTTTGGCCTGATCCTGGAGGTTGGCTTCGCCGCTGCCGCTGTCTTGGGTTAGCACACCAGCCGGTTTTTCCACGACCAGCACATGGTTGTCCTCAAACAGAACGTTCATCTTTGGTTCTCGCGTTGCCGCAATACTTCATACAGCAGCAGTGTCGTTGCTGTGGCAACGTTGAGGGAGTCAGCGACGCCGCGCATGGGGATGCTGACCTGGAGATCGGCGCCGTCCATCCAGAGGTCTGAAAGACCTAGCTGCTCCGTTCCGACCGCGATGGCAATAGGCCCTGTCAGATCGATAGCTGTGTAGGGCGTGGTAGCTTGCGGTGTGGCTGCTAATACCTTGATGCCACGTTGACGCAACCACGCTAATGTGTCGGGGCTAGTGCCTTCGATCACTGGGACTGTAAAGAGAGTGCCTACGCTGGCTCGAACGACGTTAGGGTTGAAGATGTCGGTGCAGCGGTCGCAGACTAATAAGGCATCTAGGCCGACGGCATCGCTAGAGCGCAGAATAGTGCCTAGATTGCCTGGTTTTTCAATCGCTTCAGCAACCACCAAAAAAGGGTTGGTATTGCCGCTTAGAAGCTTTTCTAAATCCGCTAAAGACTTGTGTTGCTGCTTGGCGATAGCCAGCAAACCGTCCGGCCTATCGCGATAGGATAACTTGCGAAAGACAGCGGCAGAGCATGCAAAGATGGCGGCGCCGCGCTTGCCGATCTGCTCGATGAGATGACTTTCGTTATCTCCTAGAAAGAGCTCTGGGCAGATAAACAGGCTCTCAATGGCTGCATCTCCTTGCTGCGCACGCAGCAGTTCGCGGTAACCCTCGATAAGATAGAGATCCATGAGATCACGATCACGCCGGTCGCGTAGCTTGACGACTAACTTGACTTTGGGGTTTTGCAGGCTGAGGATCGGGTCGCGTTCAAACATGGCTCCACCTAGCGTAGGCGCCACTGGGCAATGGGAAGGTGTCTACCCCTTCTAAGAGCATCTCACCATGCATGATCTCACCTTTCTTTCCGCTCATCATTTGTTCCAGCAGATGCTGCAGACACATGGGTGTAATGCCTGGCGTGTGCCCTGAGAGCAAGACAAAGCGCGGCGTATCGCTCAGCAACTCGCGGCAACGATCTAGCAGAGGTACCAAATGTTCTTCGATTTTAAATAACTCGCCTTTGCTGCCGCGACCAAAGGTCGGAGGATCTAAAATGATAGCGTCATAACGGCGGCCGCGTCTGATTTCGCGCGCTAGAAACTTATTGACGTCGTCGACGATCCAACGGATTGGTGCTCCTTCTAATCCATTCAGGCGGGCATTGTCCTGCGCCCAGGAGACCATTCCTTGCGATGCGTCGAGATGGCAGACATGGGCCCCTCCTTTAGCAGCAGCCAATGTTGAGCCGCCGGAATAGGCAAAAAGATTGAGAACATGGATATCTTGTTTGCTCTTCGCTTTGATTTCTTCTATCTTTTTCTGGATCCAGAGCCATGCGTGGCGCTGTTCAGGGAAGATGCCCAGATGGCCGAAGTCGGTCGTTTTTAAATGAAAGTGTAGGCCTGACACTTCGACATTCCATGTCTCCGGCAATCGATGGCGTTGGTGCCAGCGGTTATCTTCATCACGGCTAAAGAGCGCATCAGCCTTCTGCCACATGCTGTCAGCTTGCTGGGGACGCCAAATGGCCTGGCTGGCTGGTCGTACTAAGGTGTAGGCACCAAAACGCTCTAGCTTGCGTCCACCGCCGCTGTCGAGAAGTTGATAGGTTGAATCCACGTTACTTTTCCTTAGAAGGTATTGACAGTCTGCCAAAGACGGCATAAGGCTACGTTGACGGTGTAGGCAATAATTTTGGCGCGATCTCCATGGAGAACCTTAAGGCGCCATGTAAGCGCAATGCCATGGCGGCTGGCGACACCTAGCCAGACTGTGCCAATGGGCTTTTTATCAGATCCGCCGGTAGGACCAGCCACGCCAGTGACCGCGACGCTGTAATCACTTCCGGTTGCTAGCAAAGCGCCGCGAGCCATCTCAATGACCACCTCTTCACTAACAGCACCGTGCTCATCTAAGGTCGATTGCTTGACACCTAGAAGTCGCTTCTTGACTTCGTTGGAGTAGGCAACCACAGATCCTAGAAAATACTGCGAGGCACCTGCTTGTGCCGTTAGGGCTGCTGCGATGCTGCCACCAGTACATGACTCGGCAGTGCTAAGGGTAGCGTTGTTTTTGATGAGGAGCTCTTGGATGTCCTCTTCTATCTTGCCACGCTTCGTGAAGACAACACGGTCTGGAAAACGACTCATAAGCACTTGCTTGGCTTGATCCAGCTCTCTGCGTGCTTCGGCGTCTTCTTGGAACGTTGACAAAGCGATGGTCAGCGATCCTAGCTTAGCATAGATGCCCGCATCGACATTAGGTAACGTCTCCTGGAGTTCCCGCAAAACGGGATCGACTTCATCTTCACGAGAAGCCGCCAAGATGAGGTACTCCGTAACACGCTTTCCGATTTCAGGTAGGCGTACCTGGAGATAGGGGATGACGCTCTGTTCGAAGATAGCATGCATCTCCAAAGGCGGTCCTGGCAATAGGATTAACGTGACCGAGGCGCCTTCAAAAATAAGAGCCGGCGCCGTTCCAACACTGTTTGGCAAAACGATTGCTTTTGCGGGTACGGTTGCTTGGTTGTGCAAAGAAGCCAAGTCATTTCCATATCGCTCACGCAATGCCGCTGCGATACCATCGTCAAAGCGAAAGCCTGAATCAAAGATCTCTGCTGCTACCTGACGCGTATTGTCATCCAAAGTGGGTCCTAGTCCCCCCGTACAGATAACTAGCGAAGATTCCAGCAATGTTCTTTTTAACAAACGTTTGAGAACATTTCTTTCATCAGGGATAGCATGATAGGCACTGACGGTGAGGCCTAGAGCCTTCAGCTGCTGGCATAAATAACTCGCATTGGTATTGACGATCATGCCATCCAATAGCTCGTTACCAATTGTCACAATCTCAATATGCTTCATCGTTGTACCGTTAACCCATGTTTTTCCAGATGAGGATGGCGCTGAATCCATTCAAAACAGCTAAGGCCAAGGCGGATTGGAACATTGATCTTTTGGTTGTGGAATAGAAAGGGCGTAGGGACAGTGTGCTTCCGCACCCACTTCTGTAACTCGTGAAAGAGGTGGGAATTAGGGAATGCGTCGCTTCTGTTGACTTGGATAATTTGCTTTGTCACACCATCTTCAAAGAGCTGTGGATAGGAAAACTGGATGCCCCAGGATAGGCTCTCTTTACCAAACACCATCGAACGGAACTTATGATCAACCGAAGAAAAGCCCACCTGATGCATCTGCAGCTGTACCACTGGATGGCTCGGGCGGATGATGATCTGCTCTTTGCCGACATCTAAAGCATAGATGGCATCAAGAGAACGTGTAAACAAAGTAGAAAACATGCGGCGATAAAGAGTTTCCTCTGGAGTCCGGCCAGCCTGTAAATCGGCAACGTAGCGGCTATAGGTATCGAGAAAAGCCTCATGGGATACTTCTCCTTCGCTAGCCGGTAGCACAACCCCCGTGAAATAGATATAAAAATCTCCCAAAATCGACAATAGCGCAGCCATTTCGTCCCTGTCGACCAGTAGCTGCACCTGTAGCCACTTTGATGCCTGTAGCTGATGTTGGTCGCGC
>CAMFKD010000157.1 GCA_945957095.1 uncultured Chlamydiae bacterium | reverse complement strand
CGTCTACGTCGTACAGCCTGACAAGACCATTGCGATGCGTCAGCTGATCTTAGGCACGGAACAAAGTGGTCGTGTTGTTGTTGTCGAAGGACTCGAGCCGTCGGAAAAAATCGTATTGGAAGGGCATCTGAGAATAGCCCCAGGTAGCAAGGTGGAAATACAGTCATGAACCTCTCTTCTCCTTTTATCCGTCGCCCTGTCATGACAACTTTTGTCATGCTGAGTATTGTATTGGTAGGGTTGATGGCTTTCTTCAAATTGCCCGTCAGCGATCTTCCTACCATCGAAAGACCCCATATCGTCGTCTCTGCTGGCCTTAGCGGTGCGAACTCCGACACCATTTTGAACCAAGTGACGACCCCGCTGGAAAAAGAGCTGATGCACGTCAAGGGTGTTCAGGAGATTTCCTCTGTCAGTTCGCAAGGGTTAAGCCAAATCACCCTTTCCTTTGATGTGGGCAAAAGCATGAATGATGCTGCCAATGAGGTACAAAAAGCACTTAATCGCGCAGAAAGCAGCCTGCCCAGCGATCTCTCCCCTCGTCCTTCTTATCAGATGCAGGAGGATAGCCAAGAACCGATCATGTACTTGGTGGTCACCTCGGAGCATACCAGCGGAGGCGACCTTCGTGCCTATGCCGACGCCTACATCATACCACGTCTTACTCGCATCGATGGCGTTGCTCAGGCCATGGCATTTGGCTCTGGCCGCTCCGTCACCCTTAAGATCAATCCGGAGTTGATGGCTGCCCGTAACATTGGTTTTAACCAAGTCATCGATACTGTAAAACAACAAACAGCCGAGGCACCACTCGGGTCTATTGAGTCTGGTAATAAGAAGTTCTCTGTGGAACTCACCGGTACAATTCAGCATGGCAAAGACCTAGAGAATGTGCGCATAGGGACAACAGCGGTGCGCATTAGGGATATCGGTGAAATCACGGTTAAGGACGGCAATGACCAGCCTTTCCGTTTTGTGACAAACGATAAGAGTTCGCCTGCTTTGATTTTGGCCATCCAAAAGGTTGCCGATGCTAATACTGTCGCCATTTCTAAGAGGGTTCAGCGCGTATTGGGAGAGTTGCAGAAAGAGCTGCCCCCCTCTATCCATGTCAATCTCTGGTTTGACAAGGCGGTTTGGATTAAGGAGTCGATTTTTGACGTTCAGCTCTCTCTGATCTTTGCTTTTGTCCTTGTCATCGCGGTTATTTACTTTAGCCTTGGAAGACTATCAGAGTCCTTGATTGTCAGCGCTGCTCTGCCGTTATCTTTAGTCGGTACTTTTGCCGTCATGTATTTGTTAGGCTTTAGCCTTGATCTCCTTTCTTTGTTAGCTCTGACCCTTGCTGTTGGCTTCGTTGTCGATGATGCGATTGTTGTTCTAGAGAATATTATTCGTTGTCAAGACAAGGAAGAGCTAGCGCCTCGTGAAGCCAGCTTGATAGGGTCTAAGCAAATAGGGTTTACCATCTTGTCGATGACGCTATCCCTTGTCGCAGTTTTCATTCCCTTGCTCTTTATGCCTGGTATGAATGGTAAGCTGTTTAGAGAATTTAGCATTACCTTAGCGGTGGCCATCCTGGTCTCCGGCTTTATTTCTCTTACGCTGACACCTATGCTTTGCAGCCGATTTTTGGCGTGGAATAAAGGTAAAAAGACGTCATTACAAGAGTCTATCAGTCGTAGTAATCATTGGATGGTGGAGTTGTACGGGCGTACGCTACAACGCTGTTTTGCCTACCCGAAGACGATCGCTCTTGGAGCCCTTGCTTCTTTGGCACTCTC
The DNA here is from genome assembly GCA_945957095.1 of uncultured Chlamydiae bacterium. Classification (GTDB taxonomy): domain Bacteria; phylum Chlamydiota; class Chlamydiia; order Chlamydiales; family JAJFMA01; genus CAMFKD01. The sequence continues at coordinate 3,911 of CAMFKD010000157.1, read as the reverse complement.
TGTGTTTCTGTTTGGAAAATTGCCTGTTAACTTAGTACCTCCCGAAGACCGTGGGTATGTGTTTGGAATGGTTGTCTTACCTGAAGGCATTTCTACAAGCGAAACCAAGAAGCATCAGAAAAAGCTAGAGGCTCTTGTTCAAGGTACGGGTTATGTGGAAAACTTCCTCGATATCTCCTGGGAAGGTAACCTCCTGTTTGTGATGCGTTTGAAGTCGAAAGCCGAGCGTCCAGCCCAATCCGAAGTAGTGGCCAACCTTCAGAAAGCGATAGACGTCATTCCTGGTAGCCAAACCTTCTTACAAGGCTATCAGATGATTAACTTGGATCTCGATTTTGGGCATGCTGGTCAATATCAGCTTGTGGTCAGAGGAAGTGATTCACAAGATGTCATGGCTGCCGCTGGGGTGCTTGCTAGAGCTATGCAGGACGACAGCCATTTCGTCTACGCTCAAACTACGGCTAGTCATGATTCACCAGTTCTTGCATTTCGTATTGATGAAGACCAAGCGCATAAACTAGGTTTTAACAAGCAGCAGATCCAAACACTACTCAAACATGCTTATGGCAAAAACTCGTTAGGGACTATTCGACGTGGGGCTGTCCAAGAGAAAATTAGCATGGAGCTGCTTTCTCAGTACAATGACAGCACAAATGCTCCATCTAAGCTCTACCTAGCCGGCACAGGCGGAGCTTTGGTTCCATTGCGAGCTCTTGTCAATTGGGAGCAAAAGCTAGCGATGCCAAGTTTTGAGCGTAGTGATCAACTGGCAGCTGCTTCCATTCGCTTTTCTTTGGCATCAGGCATGGCGCCTAGCGAAGGGTTGCAATATGCGCAGGAGCTTGCAGCTAAAGTGTTGCCGGCTAATGTCGGTGCTATTCTAACCGGTTCTGCAAAGACTGTCGTGGAGACTTCCTCAGAGACACTTGTGTTGCTGTTGGCTGCAACTGTGGTCATGTACATTGTGTTGGGAATCTTATACGAAAGTTTTGTACATCCTCTCACCATCCTTTCCTCTTTGCCTCTTGCAGGATTAGGGGGTGTTTTGACTCTGTTCTTGTTCGACGAACCGATTTCTATTTTTAGCGCTGTCGGCTTCTTGCTATTGATAGGTCTAGTGAAGAAGAATGGGATCATGATGGTGGACTATGCTGTTGAGGCACAACGACAAGGCTTGTCACCGCAACAGGCCATCTACCAAGCATGCCTGATCCGCTTTCGTCCTATTATGATGACAACAGTTGCCGCTATCGCTGGCGCTCTTCCGATTGCCATTGGGTTAGGAGATGGTTCGGAGATGCGACGTGGATTGGGTATTGTGATTGTGGGCGGCTTGCTCTTTTCACAACTTCTCACCCTATATGTCACGCCTATTCTATTCGTGACCTTCAACCGCTATCTCACTGGCAAGGCTGAGTAAAGCGCTGTAGAAGATCTCTTCGCTGAGTGCTTTGCGTTAACCCTAACGACAAAGGGTGTTGTTGCATAATCGACCACTGAGGCAGTGAGATTGCTGAGGAAGAATGAGATAGGGAGAGGGTTTTGGTTGTATCCTCCCTCTCATTCCTCATATTTCCTCACTGAGAAGCTACGATCTGTAGGCTTTCAAGAGGCTAAACAAAACTATCAAAATAGTGTCATGCGCTTCAGTCCAGAACAGGTTAGTCTGTGGCAAAGAGTGAAACATTTATTTGAATTCCAGGAAGAGCTTCAGCAAGCAGCTTAAATATCATTGGCTGAACATATCCCCCAAATGATAGGTAAGGTTGAGAATTTGAGACCAAGACCGTTGGTCACAAAAAATTTCCGAACCTTTTAATATTTCATTTGTCAAATAGTAAGGGGTTTGTTAGATTGTCTCTTACCGAACCGACTGGCATCACTTATTGCCATAGCATAATCGGTCCCAGGTGATATTGTACGTCGGTTTTTAGCGTTATGCTCAAAGCTAGACAGAGTTGTGATGCTGGAGCATCCGGCAGCGAAAACAAAGAGGAAATGTGATGAAAAGCGTGAAAAAACTACTAGTGACACTATTGCTGATCTGTGCATCACCTGCACTATTTGCGTATGATGGCTATGTGGGCGGTGCCGTTGGCATTGGCTCATTTGACGGTCTATACAATGTACAAAACTTCTCCACGGGCGAAAAACACTTTACGCACAACGATGGCCTCTCCTTTATAGGCGGTGGTCAGATTGGGGTCGAAGATTGGTTTGAAAACCGCTGGTGTGGCTGCGTTGATGAGCTTTATACTGCTTTCGAACTCAGCTTCCTCTACAATTCCTACGAAAGAACAATCAGAACCTTAACCGATACACTTGGTCGCACAAACCAAGGACTCCGTGTTAAGAATGACTTCCTCTTCGGTGCTGACTTTAAATGGGGTACCCGCTTTTGCAGCGTGAGCCCATACATTGTTACAGGCTATGCGTTGGGGCAATGGCAACGTTGGTTGCTCAACGACACCTCTACAGCAACTATCGGTATTCCTGCTTCCGGCAATGGCCATACTGAATGGAAGAATGGCTTTAAGCTAGGTGCTGGCGTTCGTTACGATGTTTGCGACTGCGTTTTCTTTGACATGCAATATAGCTACACCTGGTTCCAAGACATCCGTCGCGACTTCACTTCCGGAACCGAAGTCCGCCAAACCTGGAAGCATAAAGTAAAACTGAACCAGCAGCGTGTGGTCTTCGCACTCAACTGGGTCTTCGGTGATCTCTGCAGAGACTGGTGCTTCTAGTATTCAGGGAGTGGGTACAAAAATTTAAGAAAGAGGAACCCTTCAGGTATCGTTTGTTCGATGGCGTGCGAAGCCCTGATAGGAGACCCTCAGTGAATTTAAGAAAAGCTAGGGAGATTGCGTTTAGCACCTAGCACTGGTATTAAAGATGTCCATCGAAGTAAACAAAGAGGAAATGTGAACATGAATCTGAAAAAGTTTTTGACAACGTTATTGATGGTTTGCGCATCACCCGCTGTGTTCGCTTGTGATGCATACATTGGCGGTGCTTTAGGCATTGGTTCGCTCGATAACTCCTACCGCGTCCATAATCTTAACAGCGAAGAAAGACACTACGTCCGTGGTGGTGGTCTCTCGTTCCTCGGCGGCGGTCAGATCGGTGTCGAAGACTGGTTTGATAACTGCTGGTGCCGTTGTGGTTACCTAGACGAGCTCTATGCAGCACTAGAACTCAACTTCCTGTACAACTCCCAGAACAGAGTGATCCGTTCTGATACCGACACAACTGGCGTTCTGAACGCTGGCCTTCGCGTTAAGCAAGACTTCCTCTTTGGCATCGATTTGAAGTGGGGCGCTCGCTTCTGCAGCGCAACCCCATACATCGTCACAGGTTATTCCTTGGGCGTATGGGAGAGCAAGCTGCTCAACTTCTCCGGTACAGATAACCTCGGCTTCTCTGGCCACAGAACACGTAACAAAACACGTTCTGGCTTTAAGCTAGGTACTGGCGTTCGTTACGATGTTTGCGACTGCGTTTTCTTTGATATGCAGTACTCCTATACCTGGTTTGGCAAAGAACACAGACAGTTCACTCAAGCAGGTACAGGCCCTGGCGCTGGTACTTGGAAGCATGAACTAGAGCTTAACCAACAGCGTGTTATATTTGGCTTTAACTGGATCTTCGGTAACTACTAAGAGCTTAGAGCTTCTTAGCTAACCGATTTCCTATCAGAAGTCATGAAGACCACCGTTTTTCAACGGTGGTCTTTTGTTTTATGGGGCTTGTTGCATAATTCACCACTGAGCCACAGAGACCAGTGAGGAGGAATGAGATTAATGAGAAGAATTGAATCGACATATCCTGTTAGGCATAGGCGATTTGCGAGAAGTCCGAATCCGACGCCAAAAGCGCGGATTCGCCCCAAAATGGACTTCTGCAATTAC
>CAMFKD010000156.1 GCA_945957095.1 uncultured Chlamydiae bacterium | reverse complement strand
GCCCAGAATGGCCAGCGCAGCAGGTCAGCGCGCCAGGACTTTTTGAGAAGTTACGTCGTAATGGCTCTTCTTCTCTGTGTCCTCTGCGACTCTGTCTCCTCTGTGTAACCCTCCCCATTCCTCTCTCCCCTTAGCCAACTTTTCAGTTTGTCTGGGTATAACAAGTGAAAGCTCGAGCAAGCTCGCGCAGTCCAAAGCCTCGCTGGGCTCAGCGAAAGAAGAGAACAGAAAACTCCTCTAAGAAAAGATTGACACCATAGCTCCTTATTCCCTACAAGAACGCTAACCATTATGAATAGGTGAGTGGTGGAAACTGCTTATTTCTCAGTTTACGTTTACTTTGGGTTGGTGCTTCTTATCACGCTGACGGTCTTGCTGGTATCGGCGCTGTTCACCAGTTCCAAACCGTCCAATCCAGCCAAATACCTTCCGTATGAATCGGGCATTCAGACAGAAACACACCTACTCCAAGAGCGCTTTCCGCTGCGCCACTACCTGGTAGCCTTGATCTTTTTGGTCTTTGACATCGAAGTCATTTTCTTATTCCCCTGGGCGACAGTTGCCAAAGAGATTGGTCCTTTTGCCTTTTTTGAGATGGCCTTTTTCTTAGTCGCCTTACTGATAGGGTTTGCTTATCTGTGGCGCACGCGAGGTTTACAATGGGAGTAACACCAAAAGAGCGCCTTCCCTTTCTAGTGGCACCGTTAGAGAAGCTCATCAACTGGGCTCGCGCCAACTCCCTCTGGCCAGCACAGTTTGGCCTCGCCTGCTGCGCCATTGAGATGATGTCAACGGCAGCAAGCCGCTATGACATGGCGCGTTTTGGAGCCGAAGTCTTCCGCGCTTCGCCGCGTCAAAGCGATGTCATGATCGTCGCCGGACGCGTCAGCCAGAAGATGGCGCCAGTGCTCAGAACAATCTACGACCAGATGCTAGAACCCAAGTGGGTCATCGCCATGGGCGACTGCTCCTCCAGCGGTGGTATCTACAACAATTACGCTATTGTCCAAGGCGTCGATAAAATTGTTCCTGTCGACGTCTATGTCGCTGGATGCCCGCCGCGGCCGGAAGCGCTTCTTGATGGCCTTATCCTCCTGCAGAAGAAGATCGGTCAAGACCGACCATTGCGAGGAGACCTATCATGAAAAGCGCTGAAGCTGTCGCAGAGCTGAAAGCGCGCCGAGGTGAGGCTATCCTCTCTGAAGTGAGCTTTCTTGGCGAGACAACGCTAGAGCTGGAAATAGATGATCTCAAAGAAGCACTAGCTTTCCTGAAACAGGCAGGCTTTGAAGTGCTCATGGATCTCACCGGCGTCGATTACGTTGTCCCCACTAAGCGCACTAAAGTGGTTTATTGGCTCCATAACCCTACCAACTACGACCGTCTACGCCTCTTCGTCTATGTCGAACGCAATGGGGAGTTACCCTCTGTCACCAGCCTGTGGGAAGGGTCCGACTGGTATGAACGCGAGCTATATGACCTCTTCGGCATACGCATCGTCGGCCATCCCGACCTCAAACGCATCCTCATGCCCGACGATTGGGTCGGTCATCCCCTGCGCCGCGACTATGCCCTAACAGAGGAACCCGTACAGTTTAAACACGGCGTCAAACCTAAAGTGCCATCGGAAATTATCCCTTATGTCAAAGACTACAGAAAATCTTGACGACCTTGGTCTTTCTGGCGATATCCTGGAGCTCAATCTCGGGCCCCAGCATCCCTCCACGCACGGCGTTTTGCGCATCAAGCTGCGCCTCGACGGCGAAAAAGTCGTCAGCGCTGAACCCGTCATCGGCTACCTCCATACCGGCGTAGAAAAGGAATGCGAGACGCGCACGTATCACCAGGTCTTTTCGCTTGTCGACCGCCTAGACTATCTCTCAGGGCCTGCCGAAGAGCAAGCCTTTGCCTCAGCTGTCGAGAGGCTCATGGATGTCGAAGTGCCAGAGCGCGCACAGACTATTCGTCTGATCCTGCTGGAGCTGTCGCGGATCCAAAGTCACCTCATCTGGATTGGCACCAGCGCCTTAGAGCTAAACATGTCATCAGTGTTCATGTATTGCTTTGCGGAGAGAGAGAAAATTCTAGACCTCTTCGAAGGGCTCTCAGGAGCACGCATGTTCCCCAACACCTGGCGCATCGGCGGCATGGCCCACGACCTCAATCCTGAATTCGTTGAGGAAACGAAAGCCTTTTTAAAAAACTTCCCAACAACCTGGCAGGACCTCGACAATCTCCTCACCAACAACTACATCTGGTGCGAACGCCTCAAAGGTGTCGCAATCATGGACAAAGAGCTCTGCAAGCAATACATGTGCACAGGCCCCGTCTTACGTGGCGCTGGAGTTCCCTACGACATCCGCAAGATCTACCCTTACCTCCACTACGACGAATACCACTTTGACATCCCGACCCAGACAGAAGCCGACTCCTACGCCCGCTACCTCGTCCGTCTCGAAGAAATGCGCCAGAGTGCTTCGTTAGTCGAACAAGGGCTCGCCAAACTCAAACCGGGCCCAGTCATCACCGACCAGCGCAAAGTAGCGCTGCCGCCACGCCGGGAGCTAGTGCGCAGCATGGAAGCCGTTATCCACCAGTTCAAACTGGTCAGCGAAGGCATCCACCCTCCCGCCGGCGAGCTGTACCAGATGGTCGAGTCTGCTAGAGGGGAACTAGGCTATTATCTTGTGAGCGACGGCAGCAACAAACCCTATCGCCTACGCGTACGGTCGCCGTCATTCCCCCATGTGCATGTATTACAAAAAGTGCTGCCGGGCCACCTGCTTTCCGACGTCGTCGTGGCCATCGCCAGCGTAGACCCTATTTTGGGAGATGTGGACCGCTGATGTTAAGTGACAAAACACGCCATTCCATCTTAGAGATGCAGAAGCGCTACCCAGACAAACGGTCAGCGCTGATCCCAGCGCTACACCTGGCGCAGGCAGAAGTCGGCTACTTGCCTCTAGAGACCCAGCAAGAAGTCGCGACCCTCTTCGACATCGACGCCAACGAAGTGCATGCTGTTGTCACCTTCTACGATATGTTCTATGAAGAGCCCGTCGGCAAGCATGTCATCCATGTCTGTAAGAATGTCTCGTGCATGCTCAGGGGAGCCGATGGCCTTCTCAACGCTCTATGCCGCAAACTCAACATCACCGCCGGCCATACCAGCGCCGATGGCGAATTCACCGTCATCGCCTCCGAGTGCCTAGCAGCCTGCGACCGAGCACCCATGATGCTCGTCGACGACACCGTCATTGGTCCCGTGCAAGAGGATGACCTTGATGCCATCCTCGCCGAAGCGAAAAAAGGCCCAGGCCATCCCTGTCCGGTCGACCACGCGGAGGCTGGCCATGCCTGAAATGCGCGTCCTGATGGCCCACATCGACACCCCTAACCAGTGTGACATCGCTGTGTACGAACGCAATGGAGGCTACCAAGCCATCCGTAAGGCTATCCCTAAGATAGCTCCTAGCGACCTCACAGAGATGGTCAAAGCATCAGGCCTCCGTGGTCGCGGTGGCGCCGGCTTCCTGACAGGGGCCAAATGGGGCTTCATCCCAAAAGATCCGTCGCTGCCCAAATATCTAGTCTGCAACTGCGATGAAAGCGAGCCTGGCACCTTCAAAGATCGCTTACTCATCGAACGCGATCCCCATCAACTCATTGAAGGCATCATTCTCGCGAGCTATGCCATCGGAGCCCACATCGCCTTTATCTACTGCCGAGGAGAATTCTACGAAGGCATCCGAAAGCTGCGTCATGCCGTCGCCGAAGCAAAGCAGCGCGGTTACATCGGCGATAAAGTGCTTGGTCAGAACTACCCCTTAGAAATCGTCGTCCACCCCGGCGCCGGCGCCTACATCGCTGGCGAGGAGACAGCACAGCTGACATCGCTGGAAGGCTATCGCGCCACACCCAAGCTGAAGCCACCCTTTCCAGCAGTTCAAGGCCTCTACCGCAAACCCACCATCATCAACAACGTCGAAACCCTCTGTAACGTCGTCCACATCGTCAACCGTGGCGTCGAGTGGTATCAGAGCATTGGCAAGCCGAAGAACACCGGTACCAAAATCTTCCAAGTCAGTGGACATGTGCAGAAACCCGGTTGCTATGAATTCCCTCTAGGCATCGCCCTACGCGAGGCCCTAGACACTGCCGGTGGCATGCTGCCAGGCAGAACCTTTAAAGCCTGCTACCCCGGTGGCTCTTCCTGCGCACTCCTGACAGCAAAAGATATCGATATCTCCATCGACTTTGAAACGCTTGCCGCGCGCGGCACGATGCTCGGTACCGCCTCTCTGATCGTCATGGATGACAGCGCTGACATGGTCAAAGTCGCCCATCGCCTGATGGTTTTCTATCAGAACGAATCGTGTGGCAAATGCACCCCTTGCCGAGAAGGAACACGCTGGATGGTGCAGGTGCTAGCGCGCATCGAAGCAGGCAAAGGCACACACCAAGACCTCAAAGTGATCGAACAAGTGTGTACACATATGGGAGCCAACTCCTTCTGCCCACTAGCCGCCGGCGCCGCACCACCCGTTGTCAGCGCAGTTAAAGAGTTCCGCAACGAGTTTGAAGCCTATATCAACCGCAATCCAGACGCCAATAAACGACCGGCCATGCCGATGGCTTATCCTTACATGTAAAGATGAGAAGACGCCGATGAGCACAGCGACGACAACGACAACTTTAGTCAACATCACCATCGACGGCCGCGCTATCGCCGTCCCTAAAGGCACGACCGTCTATACCGCCGCCAAACAGCTCGGCATCGAGATCCCCATCTTCTGCTACCATGACCGCATGCCACCTTTCGGCGCCTGCCGCATGTGCCTTGTCGAAGTGGAAAAAATGGCCAAACTACAGACCTCCTGCACCCTAGAAGCCACCGAAGGCATGGTCGTCAAGACACAGAGCGCAGTGGCAGAAGAAGGACGCACTGGCATCCTAGAGTTTCTGCTCATCAACCACCCCCTAGATTGCCCCATCTGCGACCGTGGTGGCGAATGCCCCCTACAAGACCAGACACTCAAGTACGGACCAGGAGAAAGCCGCTTTTACGAAGATAAGAGGCACTTTTCCAAACGACTTCCATTAGGACCTGTCTTGATGCTCGACCGTGAACGCTGCATCGTCTGCGCCCGCTGCACACGCTTCAGCGATATCGTCGCTGGCGACCATGCCCTAGAATTCATCGAACGCGGCTACAAAACAGAAGTAGGAACACCTGGCGGCCAGCCTGTCGATTCGAAGTTCATCGGTAATACCATCCAGATATGCCCTGTCGGCGCCTTAACAAGCGAGGTATACCGCTTCCGCGCACGCCCCTGGGACAACCAACATACTCCTAGCACCTGTCCTCTATGCCCTGTTGGTTGCAGCATGACTCTCGACTCTCGCGATGGCGAAATTGTCCGGACTCGCAGCAGCGAAAACACCCAGGTTAACGACGTCTGGCTCTGTGATAAAGGGTGGTTTGGATATGAGTTCACCTACCATCCAGACAGACTCAAAGAACCCCTCATCCGCCGCAACGGCAAACTGCAACCGGCCTCCTGGGAAGAAGCACTAGATCTCGTCGCCGCCAAAATAAACGAAGCAAAGCCATCAGGCAAGCTAGCAGCCCTAGGCGGCAACCCACTAACGACAGAAGAATGCTACCTCTTTCAGCAGCTGATGCGCAGAGGCTGTCTCTTATACACATCTCCGAGCCCACGAGACGTAGAGGAATCGC
>CAMFKD010000155.1 GCA_945957095.1 uncultured Chlamydiae bacterium | reverse complement strand
TACGAGATTCCTCTACGTCTCGTGGGCTCGGAGATGTGTATAAGAGACAGGAGACTCAGGAGCGTACTGATCTTGTCTCCAAGCCACAAAATCCGATTCGATAAAGGGAACACCCGGATGTTGTTGCTCGTAAACGCTGCGTTCTTTGGCATCCCATCCGCGTTCTACAACCCAGTCAAACATATTTTGGGTGCTGCCGCTAGCTTTCCAATTCTCTTCTACAGTTGGCAGCCACTCTTTGAAGGAGAGGGTTGTATCGCTTTCTTTCCATGCTTGAAATAGCTTGCGGATACTTCCAACAGGCAGATGGAGGTCTAGCGTGACGATTTCTGGGACGAGATAGCTGTCTCCAACGAGACGGTAGGGTTTGCCTTCTGCCTTCATTTGTGTGGTACCTTTGGCGATGATTGCGAGTGTTTGTCGTACGCGGACTGCTTTTTCATGTATGGAATCTTTTATGGCTTGTCGATGCTCGGGGGTTTCGATGCCTGGTGTGCGCTTGGCAAAGAGGCGGAAAGAGCGGTCTTTTCCTAAAGGGGCAAATATTGCAGGTAGCGGCTCGCCGTTGGCTGCTTGACGCATTAGGCTTAAGACTTCAGCGCCTTGCGCGAGAGTTTCTTTGACTACAGCCGAGGTTGGTTCTGCATCTACCTCCGCGCGGGTTTTGATCTCCCATAGGTGTCCATTAGCAGTTGCTGAACGTTGCAGCAAGAGGTCAGCAGATTCTACTAATCCAGAATGCATGGCAATTTTAGCATTTGCACTAATTTTAATTTCTTCCATAAAAAACCATACAAATAATTAACTTTTAACTAAATTATATTAGTAAATAATTAAATAGTCAATTAATGTTTATTGCTTTTTATTAGTTAGTGTGTGCTTATGGGGTACATGTTCACCTAGTCCAGCAGACTGAAAACGAAGATCTTAAGCGCATCTGAAAATCGAAAAAACCTCGTAAATAGGCTTTTCTGGCTATTTACTCGGTTTTTTCGTTTTCATATGTCGCTTAATCTCATCATTTTCAGTTTTGCTGGACTAGGTGAACATGTACCTTATGGGATGGTTTTTTCGTACCGGCGTCCCGAGATCATCACGTGCCAGGACTTTTTGAGAAACTAGTGCAATTCTTCGATGGTGTCGAAGAATTGCACGTTATTCTCGCTTGCCTTATGATTGTCTTTAAGGGGAAAATCATCATGTCCGAATACATCAGGCGCCATCTTGAAAAACCTTTGAAAGAAGCTTTTTTGAACGGCAACAACAAAGCGACAACAGGGGTGGTTGTCTATGCTGGCGAAGTATGTCGTTACTTAAGAGAAAACATCATAGCCGTTCCATGGAATGCGATCATAAGTTGATCGGTAAGCCGAGCCTCGCAGCGAAAAGCTGATTACTATTATCGTCTGAGGCCGAACTGATTGCCGGATTCGTAGCGGCGCAGACCATGGTAGAAGGTGAAGATAGCCACTGTGGAGATGGCTGCTGTACTGACCAGAAGCCATGCCAGGTAGTGCCAGGAGAAACTTCGAATGAGCTCGACTGGAATAAAACTGATCACACCGGCTGGGATCACGGTAAACATGAGCAGCTGAAGCATTCCTGAGTAGATATTAGTCGGATAGAGGGCAAAGAGAAAGAGGGCATCGCAGTACTTTTTCGACAGTCCTTCCACGGCTCCTAGCCAGAAGGGTAGGCTGTGGGCGATGATGGCGATAGACACAAAGACGATGCAGCCGGTGAGTTGGCCAAGGAAAACGAGAGCTAATGTGGCGGGCGATGTCAGGCCTCCGATCCCTATCATGATGCCTGCTGTGGCAAGATGTCCCCACCCTTTTGGGCGAGACTTCGAGGCGATGATATGGAGCAGCAGGCTTTTAGGCTGCGTCATGAAAGGATCAATATCACCACTGGTGATCATCTGAGCCATGCTTTTGGTACCGCCGAAGAAGACTAAGGAGAGGCCATAGGCTCCCACACCAACTGCTGTTAAAGCGATCATGTCATCTAACGTCCATCCTTCGATCGACTGGAATTGACGGAAAAAGATCCACCACATAGCGAAAAAGACTAGGTTGTTAGCGATCATCAGTAGCGTTTCCGTGAGGAATGCCGCGCGTTTGCTGATCGATGCGCGCAGACTGGTGCGAAGTAGTGCGAAGTAGAAGCTGAGATAGCGACGCATGGATTAGCCTCCTTCGATATTGAGGATACGCATTCCTCTACGGTATACCAGACAGCAAGAGACGAGTCCGATGGCGCCCCATAGGAGTAATGAGACTAGGATGGCTAGGCAGCGTTCATTGGAGAAATCTAGTGCTAAGGCGCTTCTGGCTCCCAAGATAGCGGGGAAAGGGGTATAGTTGGCGGCGATCTGCATCCAATGAGGATAGACTGTCAGGGGTAAAATAAGTCCTCCAAACATAAACAATGTCTTTTCCCATATCCAGAAGAAGGGTTCGACATCTTGAAGCCAGAAGGCTGTGAGTCCGATCGTCATATAGAATAGGATGCTGACGCAGCCAGCGAGCAATCCTAATAAGATGGCGATAGGAAGTCCGGATAGGGAAAAAGGCAGACTGCCAACGGATAGCCAGGTAAAGGCGAAGGTGACAATGCCTAGGACTGTCAGATTAACGCATAAGGTACCCAATGCTTCAAAGAATGTGGCCGTGAGGTAGGAGACAGGACGCGGCAGCTGATAGGCTAGTCTGCCTGTACGTAGATCCTCTTCCATGTCGTAATGTACGGTAGGGGCTGCCACCAAAACCCATTCGTTAAAGGCAATATACCATAGCAGCTGGTCGGCGTCTAAAGAGACGACGCCAGTCTTAGCGGCTGCAATCTTCCATAAATTCGCAAAAATGATCAGGCAAGTGATCAAGAAGACACTGAGACCGATCAACGCTTTATAATTTCGGATGGCATTGCGGACGGCTAGGCAGAAGATGGCTTGGTATTTGGATTTACCCATGCTGAGAGATTCCATAGATCATGCGAATGACTTCTTCCATCGAAGGGTTTTCAATGGTGACATCTTTGAGACTGGTCAATTGCAGGGCTTTATGGATCACTGCTTCGATCGGAGTGATGGAGAGGTCGATTTCGCATTTGAAGTGATGATGAGCGTTTTCTAGCACAGCAATACCGGGGAGATTTAGCGCTAGCGTTTCTTCATCAGTTGTTAAGGTCAGAACTTTTTTCTTCATATAGGTGCGCTTTAAGTCTTTTAACGGGCTATCAAGGACGACGGTTCCTTTGTCGATAACGACAACTCGGTCGCAGACTTGCTCAATATCCGCTGTGTCGTGCGAGGTTAGAAAGAGAGTCGTTCCATAGTCTTCAGATAACTTATTCAATAGCTCACGGATCATCAGCTTTCCATTGATGTCGAGACCTATTGTTGGTTCGTCGAGGAAGAGGATCTTTGGTTGATGCAGCAAACTAGCGACCAACTCGCAGCGCATTCTTTCGCCTAACGACAGGGCGCGTACTGGTTTGTGAAGTAATTTTGCAATGTCAAAGAGAGTAACAAGTTTCTCCAATCGCTTGTTAAAGAGGTCGGGAGGAATCTCGTAGATCTTAGCGAGTAGCCCGAAGGTGTCACCAGGTGGAAGATGGTACCACAGTTGCGAGCGCTGTCCGAAAACTGTGCCGATGAGATAGCCTAAAGAAGTGCGTTGTTCCCAGGGCACCAGACCGAGCACTTCGACATGCCCAGAAGTGGGATGTAAGATGCCTGTCAAAATTTTGATTGTTGTCGATTTACCGGCACCATTAGGGCCAATAAAAGCGATGCGCTCACCCTCTTGGATCTCTAAGGATAGGTTGTCGATGGCTGTGATAGAGTGTCTTCGGCCCCAAAAAAGGCTCTTAAGGGCACCGAAGACACCAGGGAAAGATTCCCGTGTGGTGAAGGCTTTAGATAGCCTATCAATCTTGATGATGGCGGCCATAGCATTCCTGAAGAGTAACAGTGCCAGGTAGCTTAACAGGTGCCTTTAAAAATGAAAAGGTGATCAGCTGTCCTGAGTGCGGGGGCAATCCATTTGCTGTGAAGAGGTCAGCTCCGAATCGGCCGTCTGTTCCATTGCTGGACACTTCCACATAGCGCTTTGACCGGTGGGGATTGTCTCCGGCTGCTGCCGAGCTACCGACATAGAGGAAAGCCTCTCCAGGAGAGACTTCAGCAAAGGAGTTTGCCAAGCGTACTGGATGAGTGATGCCGTTGAGTGTCACGGCGATGTTGCGATATCCTTCTTCCAGTTGCTGGGATAGCTGCTGGTTGGTGAGTGTTGTCTTGATATTGCCATAAGCATCAATCCAAACTATCCCTTCGAGGGTTCTTTGTTCGGGTGTGTCTGTTACCACATGCGCAATGAGATCGAGTTCTCTGGGTGCTTTGTGATAAGGAGGCAGTTCGAGAAGCAACTGAAACAATCCTTCGTTATCGCTTGACTCATCAAGATGACGATGTAGCGCGGGTGATACCTGTGTCACCCAGATGTCGCGCTGATCAAATCCTTTGAAGAAAGCACTTCCTAGTCCATTGTCAGGTCCGATATAGATATTCCCTGTCTTGCGGTTGACAATGGCAATAAGGTCGTCACTGCCTTCTACAGAAAATAGCACTTTAGGCTGAGGAGTGTGCTCCCGATAGAGAGGCCACTGAATGATAGCCAAATAGTAGGCTGTCGCGATCAGTGGTTCGTGAGGGGGTTGTATGAGGTGCCAGCGATCGGTGTAGAGAGGTGCAAAGCGTGGAATGGTTTTAGCCTTCGATGATACTGGAAGACGAAAACGCAAGTCTGCTTTTGGATAGCGGGTGCCAATATCATCTAGGTATGCCTTATTGGTAGCGAGGAGATAGGCGGCGATGCTGAAGAGATCACGGCCATGAAAGGTGCCGCCGGCTTCTGTATCGTTGCCTGTGATGGCGTTGATGCGAGCTGCATCGATTTCCCATACACCTGCGATAGAGTCAGGAGGACAGGCCGCTGATAGCGTACCGTTGTCAGGGCCAATGAACAGGATACCGTCTTTTCTCCAGACGATGGCTCTGGGGTTATCACTACCGTTGCCCACACCGGGATCGATGACATGGACAACAACCGTATGTAGAGGTGCGATATGGTGTTCATAAGGAAATGCTGCTGCTAATTCAGCTCCTGCTTCTTTAGGGTTAAGGGGAGTCGCTGTGTCGTTGAAGAACAGAAGGTCAATCCCTGCTGTTTTACGAGCACCGCCAGCTAACTCAATCGTCGTCTGCCAATCGGAGATTGCCTGATCGACTGGCGTACGCCCTCCTCCAAAGTCAGTGAAGAGGTAGACAGGTAGCTGTGCACATAGTGCTGTGTGGCAGAGAGAAGCTGCCAATAAAACTCTTATAAATGAAAACATAATTCTACAAAGCCTCCATAGATGCGTAAAATAAAAATCGAAACAAATCTAAAATAGAATGGATGGGATGGTGGTGATGCGCTAGCCGCGCATCATATGACGCATCAAGGAAACTGATGCAATGGCGAAATGAATGTGAGTTGTTTTCTGATTACTATTCACAACACACTCCGTTGAGAAGAGTTATTATAGTTAATTATCCAATTTTTGTCAAAGTATCAGCAGTTCCCGCTAAAATTTTTACCACAGAGAACACAGAGCGCACAGAGAGAGGAATGGGAAAAACTAAACACGATATTTTCCTATCCTTTCTCTGTGTTCTCTGTGCACTCTGTGGTAGT
>CAMFKD010000154.1 GCA_945957095.1 uncultured Chlamydiae bacterium | reverse complement strand
TACGTCTCGTGGGCTCGGAGATGTGTATAAGAGACAGGGTTTGATGTCGGATGAGATGATCACAGTGGCATCCCGAGGAAGCTGTTCTTCATGGTGTCCTAGATGTACTTTAGCTCCCATCTTAGACAAGCCTTCGGTGACAGAGCTAGCCGCTAGGTCGCTGCCACTCACAACAAGTTGTCGCTGCAGAAGGATGCGCGCTAAACCGCTCATGCCTATCCCGCCGATTCCGATAAAGTGACACTGGTCAATCTTACTCATGACTCTTTGCACAGTTAAGGGTTTGCCATACCAAATCCGCTAGCGTCAACGACGGAGAGTCCATGCCCTGCTGTTGCAAGGCAACTTTCATCCTGGCTCTGCTTCCGTCCCGATCGCCAAGCAGGCGAACTAGGGTAGCTGATAATATCTCTGGTGTCAGCGAACTTTGCAAGAGCTTCTGCGCTCCCCCTTGCATCTCCATGGCGTCAGCGTTGTATTCCTGATGTGCATCGGCCGAATAAGGGTAAGGTACTAGAATAGCCGGTACCCCAAAGGCTTGGATCTCCGCAACGGTACCAGCCCCGGAGCGGCAGAGAGCGAGATCTGCCGCCGACCACGCGATCCCCATCCTCTGCTCAAAGGGCACAACGTGGCACTGTATTCCATGGTGCCGATAAGCTTCTCTTAACGGAGTCACTATCCCTTCATTACCAGTGAGATGGATTACCTGAAATGGCATGTCCATCTGATTGACGAGCGACGGGATCGCCTGCTCGATCAGGGTATTAAGTGCTAGGGCTCCCTGGGAACCTCCAAAGATTAACAAAGTCGTCGTCTCTTCCGACAAGCCGTAGTGTTGCCGAGCCGCGGCTGGTTCTCGTTGGTCTTGCCGTAATTCCTGGCGCAAAGGCATTCCGACCACAGCAGAGCGCCCTCTAAGCCGCGACGCTGTGCTAGCAAAGTGCAGACCCGTCACAGTCGCTAGAGAAGACATCAGCCGCAACACCTTACCTGGAATCACATCGGCAGCGTAGAGGATAGTCGGGATACCCAATGCGGTTGCTGCTACCAGAGGAGGAAAACCGTAGAAGCTGCCAAAGCCTACGACAAGGTCGGGACGATGCCGCCTTAATAAGAGGTAGCTCTGAGCAATCCCCTGTGTGATGCGGCAGGCGCTGCTAATGAGATGCCATGGCTTCTTGGAAACAAATGAACCGCAGCTCACCTCTTCAAAAGCAAAAGCGTCCTGATTGAAGTAGCGATTGGTGCTTAGTCCTCCGCCGATAAAGAGCAAATCAGCCTGGTCAAGCTGTTGTGCCAATGCGATAGCAGGAAACAGGTGTCCGCCCGTCCCTCCCGCGCTAATGATAATCTTCTTTTTCACGATTGCTTAAGATCCAAATACCTTGAAAACATCGCTTGCACATGCTACGAGTCAACTCATCACTGAGCAAAGCTTCGCTTCGCTCAGCGGAAAAAGTAAGTTCATCGTACAAGAAAGGACCATTTTCGGGAATGACAGAGGATCCTTTTCACAGCATCCTCCTCGATTACCAGAATGGCGATACCGCTAAGGCAATCGCTCAGCTACTCCCTAAGCCCAATAGTTCCTACGATGCGATCTCGTCCGACGAACAGCTCTTCCCCTTCTTAGTCAACTACTTCGATGCCGCGTTGTTTGGGGGGCTTAGAGAAGCTTACTATGCGACTCTCTGCTTATATAAAGTGCTGACACAAAACGCTTTGCTATCCATGCGGTATATCAAAGCTTTACACCGTCTCACGCTAGAGAAAGAGGTGTTGGGTGCGATCCTAGAGGACCCAAAGCACCCATCTGCCAGAACGTTAGCCATCTCTTGTGATCCCTGGATCGCTAGCGAACGCGAAAACACGCGGCTAACTGAAGAAACCATTCAACAAATCCTCACGGGAATCGACCCCTACTACCATCGAGTGATCCATGAAAACATTGCGATAGGGCAACGTTGGTACAGCTTTAAGCAGTACAATCCAGCCTATGCCGCTCTCTTTAGTGGCAGTGGAGAAGCCTTTACACATCCTTGGCATACGCTAAATTATCCGACTTCTGCAGTAATACCGATGCTACCTATCGATGTCATCCCTGTTCTTTTTCTGGAACCCATGCAGCTGGAGTGGCCGCAACTGTTGCGACCTCTCGAAGGCCATCCAGCCGTCCTCATCTTTGAGTCTGAAGCCCTCTTCGTCCAGATGCTACAGTTTCCAGAAGTGGTAGACGCCATTCAAGACCCCTCACATCTTCTCTACATTATGGAGCTCTACCCAAATGAGCAGTTACTCGTGCAAGAATGTCACCAAACGCTTCGCAAGGCAACGTTAGGGCCTGTCTATACTTTCGGACGCAACGATCCGGAGGGAACGCTGCATCTCATCACGGAAGCGCTTGAGGCATGCCTCAGCCAGTCTGATGAGTCATTAAAGGGCGATAGCAAAGATGGCGACTGGCTCTACCATATCTGCAAGCGAATCAGATTTTCACGTCAGTGTGAACGTCTTGGCACAACAAGGACTGCGGCTTTGGTCGAACAGCAGACGATACGTGCCTGGTATGATCGCCACAAAGGGTTACCACCTCCTGGCAAAGATCTAGGGCCCTTGCCTCCTAACCACCTAGCGAACAAGTTACAACACATGGCTAGCGAGCGCACCCTAACCCATGCGATTAGAATCGTACATGTGATTCCACAAGTAGTGGACGAAGGGCATGCTCCCTCACGTCTTCTCGAAACACTTCTCGTTCATCACAACAGCACCCTCTTTGAACCAGTGGTGATTAGTACAGAACGATTTCAGTTTCATCCCTTAGAGTATCCGATCGGCTTCCCCAATTCTCCCCCTACCGAGGAAAGGGCACCCAACCGTTTGAAACTATTTGAATCACTAGACATCAAGACGCATATCCTTAGCCCACAACTGACCTTTGAACAAACTGCAAGAGAAGTAGCAGCCCTCTTAAAGCAGATGCGGGCGGATGTCGTCGTCTTTCATGGTCCGGACATCATCCATGACATGTGCACACAGGTAGCCCCTACGCCCCTACGCATCCTGTTTGACCACGGCACACTCCCCTCTTGCTCAGGCTATGACGTCGTCATTGTCAGCTCTGTTGAAGGAGTGGACATTTATCGCGATCGCTTTGCACAGCTCAACATCACACCTATAGCGCTGCCCTTTGCCATCGATGTCAAAGCACAATGGCAACCCGCACCCTATTCTAGGACAGAGCTTGGACTGCCAGAAGAAGGGATGGTGATGACAACAATTTCTAATCAGCTCGATAGCCGCTTAGGCAGCGACATGTGCCAAGCCATCGCTGAAATTCTGCAGAAAGTACCCACAGCCCTCTATGCTCCACTAGGCCGTGTTGTCAACGAAACGAAGCTGCGGGAAACATTTATGGCCTATGGCGTCAACGATCGCGTCTACTTCTTAGGCTCTGTCATCGCCCCAACACAATACGCGCGATCGATGCAGCTCTACTTGAATGAATTCCCGTTCGGCAGCGGCCTCGCTGTCCTAGACGCCATGGCGTCAGGGTGTCCGGTCATTTCTATGTATGACCCAAAAGGCCCTCCACAAGCACGCTATGGAGGAAACTATATCGGCATCGAAAGAGCCATTACCTCAGGTAGACGCGAAGACTACGTCGCACTGGCGTGTCAACTTCTCACCAATCCCACTCTATATCAGGAATGGTCTGAACACGCTCAACGACGCTATGAGCTCTATTCAGACGTCAAAGCCTATGTCAAACGCTTCGAAGATATCGTCCTAATACAAAGGACCAACGATAAGGGTGACACCCAGAAGTGCTAGAGAACGCGAAGCAAGGCCAAAATACCAATCCATCAACTGCGACCGATCGCATTGACGGGCGATCGCTTTGTCTTGCTCCATCGTTTGCTTGACCTGATGTGCGACTATAGGAGAATCGATTTCTAAGATCGCTTCGAAGTCCCCGTAGTGGCTTTTATACCCCATGTTGTAGCTGCCGACCACAGAGATGCGGTCGTCGATCACCATCACCTTTTTATGGTAAAGGATCTCTTCTACCTCATAGGCATAAACGGTACAGTTATTGCTAGGATAGGTTTCCGCAACATCACGCTCGCCAAGGCGAAACTTCTGCCCCAACAGCAAGGGAAGCATTTGGCAACTATTACATACCCCATACACCTTGCTAACCATAGAAGCTGGAGCACTAGGCCCATTCGTGACAACTGTTAAAGCAACACCACGGTTGCTAGCGTCCAGTAAGCTGCTATACACCTCATCGACTGGCGTCACATGCATATGCATGAGATCAATGGAATGCTCCGCATGGTCGATAAGAGTGGCATACTCCGCGCTGCAGGCTCCTGGTGAACGCCTGGGACCGCATACAATGCTCTTGATGGGGATATTGCGGATGACATCGGAGTGCTCCTCAAAATCACGCATGTCATGTTTGCTGCTTTCATCCACGGCAAAACAACGGGTTTCTTCAGGCTCAAACTGGCTATGCTCTGCTAGGCTAGCCCCCGATTCATACAAAGCCCACAGATCAAAGAACTCCCTTCTTAAATTGCTGACAACAGGTCCTTTGATGACAAAGTTCATGTCGATGCAGGCTCTAGGATTAAAGAAATCAGCGAAGCTCTCGATGGTGTCATCGGAAGGAATCTCGCTTCTAGAATGGCTAGAAAGGTGATTCGTCCCACCGACCACCATGTAGTGATCATCGACAACTAACAGCTTAATGTGGTTTTCGCTTGTGACAAGTCCCAAACCACGTCGCAGCGGCGTCATACCGCGGATCAGATAGTGAAAACGGCCAGGATAGCGCTCCGCCATCACCTCAACCTTACGCTCATCCGCCCAGGAAAAGAGAGGACAGGAACAAATAAAGAAGTGTACAACGAGGTCTGGTTTGGCCGCCAACACCGCATCGAAGGTCAGCAGAGTGTCTTCAAGAAGCGCTCCAGCCGTATAACCAGCAGAAAACTCAATAGAACGGTTAGCGCTCATAATCAGAGCTTTTTTCCAACCCACAGCTTCGTCGCACTTACTCAATACAAGCAGATCGTTGTTTTGCGTATAAGGGGCACATAGTGCCGCAACGCAATGCGCATCACGCACGACTGGTAGCTGGATGGTCACCCAAGAAACAAAGAGGAACAGACCACCCATGACTGCCAAGATTTTCTTTAGCATCCCACGACACCCGGTTACAGGCTCTCTACTGCCGCAGCGTAGAGCGTTTAAAATTATTTTATCAATACCCTACCATCATTCTTGGCGTAATGGCACAAAAAAATGAGTAGAACAAGGGGTATACCATAGGCAGCCAAAAAGGTGAAGCCCCAATTTGTCTTCTTCATCCGGCTAATGAGTACTGCTGCGTCACGCACGCACGCGAGATATCTAGTAACACACCGATTCCTAACAGGTTAGCAAGTAAGGAGCTTCCTCCTTGGCTGAAGAGAGGTAGGTTGAGGCCAGTACTGGGAAGAAGGCCGGAGACTACCCCTAGGTTAAGAAATGCTTCGATAGAGATCAAAAAGGTAATGGCTAAGGCTAAGTAACATCCGCATCGGTCAGGCGCATGGAAAGCGATATAGCACCCACAGTAGGCAATGATCATATAGAGCGTGATCAGCAGCAAGATACCGAGGTAGCCAAACTCCTCTGCATAGATGGCCGCAATGTAATCATTTTGCGCTTCAGGCAAGTAGCTGAGTTTCTGCAAGCTTTGGCCGGGTCCCTTACCCAGTAGCTGTCCCGACCCCGCTGCGATCTTCCCTTGATACGGCTGATGTCCCTTACCCAGCAAGTCATATTCAGGGTTGAGGTACACATTAAGCC
>CAMFKD010000153.1 GCA_945957095.1 uncultured Chlamydiae bacterium | reverse complement strand
CAGGTGGTCGGTTTGATCAACTATTTTAGTAAGCATGAGTGAGCCGTGGTAAAAAAGCGATTCTTTACATTGTTGTATGGTGATTCGGTCCATGTGGCCCCAGACACCAAGATCATTCCCTGTGATGAGTTCGGCAAAGCTCTCACCGCTGTCGAGCTGTTAGAGCGGGCGCAAGAAGAGGTAGACCGCTATAAACAAGAAGTGGCACTGGAATGCGAAAAGCTTAAAGAACAAGCACGCCAGGAAGGCTTTCAAGAAGGGTTTGCGCAGTGGGCCAAGCACATGGCCGAGCTGGAAGCAGAGATGGCAAACGTCAATAAAGCTACTGAAAAGATGATCTTGCCGGTGGCGCTGAAAGCGGCACAGAAAATTGTTGGGCGTGAGATGGAGCTCTCCGAGCAAGCGGTGGTGGACATTGTGGCCAGCAAACTCAAAACCGTGAAGCAAGCGAAGCAAGTGATCATTCATGTTTCACCCAAAGACATGCAGATTTTGGACTCTCATCGCAAACAGCTTGCAGAAGTATTTGAAAAGCTTGAATCGTTATCACTGCGCCCTAATGATGAAGTAAAGCCTGGCGGCTGTATCATTGAGACTGAGGCTGGCATCATCAATGCCCAGCTCGATAAGCAGTGGGAAATATTGGAACAAGCGTTTAAATCTATGATGACACCTAAATCGTGAGGCTCATGTTGACTCTTTCTAGACTCCCCTCCTTGCGTTTTATCCTTTATGTCACAGCAGCAGTACTGGTCTTCTGGTTAGTGCCTACGGATCTCTTGTCACAAGCACAACCCAAAAGCGCCGTGACTAAAGAGAAGATCCCGCAAGGTGCTAACCTACCCACACAGGCACAACAGCAGGAAAATGCTCCTTTTGATTGGGGAAACAGACCCTCGTTGATCACGCAAGCCGTCAGCCTCTCGCTGTTAGCGTTGCTGCCGTTTATCATCATGATCCTGACGTCCTTCTTAAAGATCGTCGTCGTGCTGTCCCTACTCCGCAGTGCCCTGGGTGTGCAACAAGCGCCTCCCAACCAGATCATCAACGGTGTCGGATTCATGCTCAGTCTTTATATCATGTATCCGACGGCATTAGCGATGTACGATGCAGGTCAAGAAGCCATCAACCAATACCGCGCACCTGAGTCGCTATTTAGTACTGAATCGTCGCAGTATGTCATCGCTGTAGCGGAAAAGGCTCGTGAGCCTATGAGGGACTTCTTAAAGCGTAATTCATCCGTCAAACACCAGGTTCTCTTTTATCGAATGGCCTACCGTATCTTACCTGAGCAGCATCGCGAAAACCTGACGCCTGACGACTTTATCATCGTTGTCCCAGCCTTTATTACGGGGCAGTTGAAGGATGCTTTCCAGATTGGCGTGTTGATTTACATTCCCTTTTTCGTCATCGACTTGGTGACCTCTAACGTGCTTCTCGCGATGGGTATGATGATGCTATCGCCAGTTACCATTTCGATGCCGCTAAAGCTTTTTCTTTTGGTGATGCTAGATGGCTGGACGCTGCTCATTGAAGGGCTGGTCCTCACATTCCGTTAACATGAGGCTGTGACATGTTTCAAACACAAGTAGTACAACTAGCTTATCAGGGGCTGCTCCTTATCCTGATATTGTCAGCACCCCCGATTCTCATCAGTATGTTCTTTGGTATCGTGGTGGCTATCTTCCAAGCGGCAACGCAAATTCAGGAACAAACCCTATCCTTTACGGTCAAGCTTGTCGCGGTAACGCTGGTGCTGATGTTGATGGGTGGATGGTTAGGAGCTCAGATCATGTCTTTGGCGAACGATGTCTTTAAGAACTTTCCGCAGTGGAGTATGGCACAGTAGTGGAAGGGGGCATCACCAATACCTATTTAGACTTGTATCTGAGTGGGGACTATCCCAACAACACCCCGGCGTCGCTGCTAGCTATGCTGCTACTGACGCTAGGAAGGATCCTCCCAATCATTGCTCAAGCCCCCTTTTTTGGTGCTAGGATATTACCTCATCCGGTTAAAGTGACCTTTGCCATTTCTCTATGGGTCATTTACTTACCCCAGTTGCTGATCACAACCAAGACGCCACTAACATTCAATATGTTGTTGCTCTGGCTCATGGCAAAAGAGATCTTCATTGGCTTATCGATCGGTTTTTTAGCCAGTATCCCCTTCATCGTCGTCCAAAACGTCGGGATGATCATCGACCACCAGCGCGGCGGTGCTAGCTTAATGGTCAACGACCCTACGATCCAAAACCAGTCGTCGCCACTAGGTACGCTCTTCAATATGATGTTAATCTATCTATTTTTCTTGATGGATGGCCCCTTTCATGTCATCGAAGCGATCCGAAAATCCTATGAGCTCATTCCATTAGACCGCTTCCTGAGCTCGCAGTTCTTCACGGCCGCTTCTCCCTTCTGGAAGATGATGATCGATATCTTCAACCAGATGATGGTGTTGACAATTCAGCTAGCAGCCCCTGGCCTGCTCATCATCCTCATGACCGATGTCTTTCTTGGCATCGCCAACCGCCTGGCGCCGCAGGTGCAGATCACCTTCTTGGGCATGCCGCTTAAATCGCTGCTGGCGCTATTCATCATCACCGTTGGCCTCAAGCCCTTCCTAGAGCAGTTGGTGCTGGAAACATATAGCTGGCTGCAACAAATTGTCAGGGCGATTGGCTGGATGACTTTCGGTATGCAGATCACGGGATAGTTCTTTTCGTGAACAGAAATTGAAGATAGCTAAAAACCCTCATCGCTAAAATATCTTCCCTTGCCATGAGGTTTATCGTGCTTGAACTCACCAATATAAACCGGAGTTTCAAAGTAAGAGAGGATACCTCGTCCGTCGCGTTGATCATCCTTCCACTGACCTGAGTAGAACAAGCCCCTAAGGTTGCTGAAGGTTCCCCTGCCATGTCTAACACCACCTTCCCATTGCCCAACATAACGCGAGCCATCGTGATAGGCTAGTGTGCCTCTGCCATGAGGAAGCCCCCCTACAATTCCTCCCGTATAAATACCTTGAGGAAGATCTAATCTCCCATAATTAGTATCTGTTAGACCTACTGGAGGCATAAGGAATTTAGTCAAAGAAAAGGGCTCCAGGAAGATAGGCCGCGGTGCATCATTATGCCAGTCACCCCGATATATACGTTCTCCTGTTGGCGCTATCATCTTGCCAATCCCATGACGAAGATCGCTTTGCCAGTTCCCACGATAGAGATCGCCACAGGCCCAGGTTATAGTACCTCGCCCTTCCTTCTTACCGCCCTTCCAAGCGCCTGTGTAAAGATCGCCATTAGGCCATAGCATTGTCCCTTCGCCTTCAGGCTCGTCATCAGCCCATTCTCCCTCGTATTCTTTGCCATCCATCCAACGCATCGCACCTATCCCATGACGGCGACCACTCGACAGAGCACCGTAGTAGGTGCTTCCATCGGCATATGTGACCGTGGGGGGTGGAGTAGAGGTACTCGTGACAGAAGAAGCAGACTGAGAGCTAGACGAAGGAGTCGGAACTTGAGACAAGACACATGGGCTGAGTGGTGTAACGGTTCTTGTAGGTGAGGGGGTTGACGTGTTAGAAAACGACGAAAAGCTATCGGAATCTCCATTGGTATCACTGTTTTCTTGACCCAACAATAAAGGAGACGTGCTTTGGGCGACAAAGCTAAGGGTGGCGGGAGATATCTTAGGTGACCGGGAAGAACCACGCGCTGGGGATGCCCCAGGCACAAACGGAGAAGAAGAAAACCGCCTCAAGGGCGATGCAAAAGGCACAAAGCCCTGGTATCTGGGAATTGGAGACAGAATCTCAGCCATAAGATCCCTTTGATTACTAATACATGTGGTTCAACCATTACCGTTTCAGTTGATGGACGACAGCCTGGAGATGGGCAACAAATTGATCAATCTCAGCGAAGGTGTTGTAGAAAGCGAAGGAAGCACGCGCTGTCGCGGTCACTCCAAAGCGTCGCATAGTTGGTTGTGCACAGTGATGTCCAGTACGCACACAAACGCCCTTAAGATCTAGCATGGTGCCAATATCGAGAGCATGGACGCCATCGACGACGAAGCTGATGATCGCCCCTTTTTTACGGGCATTGCCGATGATGCGCAAGCCATCAACCGTCTGTATCTGTTCCGTGCCATAGGCAAGCAGTTCCTGTTCCCGAGCGTGCATCTTATCCATGCCGATCCCTTGCAGGTAGTCAATGGCGGCTCCTAATCCGATAACCTCGGCGATCATGGGAGTGCCTGCTTCAAACTTGAGAGGCAAGGTGTTGTAAGTGGTCTTTTCAAAAGTCACTGTTTCAATCATGTCACCGCCTCCTTGATAGGGCGGCATGGCGTTGAGCAGTTCTTCTTTGCCATAAAGGATGCCGATGCCTGTCGGACCGAACGCTTTATGCCCCGAGAAAACATAGAAATCGCAATCGAGGTCTTGGACATCGACTCGCATATGAGGAGCGGCCTGAGCGCCATCCACCAGTACTTTGGCGCCTGCTGCATGTGCCATCTGAACGATGTCTTGAATAGGGTTGAGGGTACCTAGAGCATTGGAGACATGGTTGACAGCAACGATTTTTGTTCTCGGCGACAGCAAATTCTTCAGCTCGTCGAGCAAAAGGTCACCGCGGTCATCGACAGGAATGACTTTCAAAATAGCGCCTCTGTCTTCGCACAGAATCTGCCATGGGACAATGTCAGAATGGTGTTCGATAGTGGAAACGATGACCTCATCGCCAGGCTTTACAAAAGCCTTGCCGAAAGAGTAAGCCACCATGTTGATGGATTCAGTGGTGCCACGTGTGAAGATGATCTCTTCACTTTTGCGCGCATTCAAGAAGCTGCGCGCCTTATCGCGTACGTGACAGTATTCAAGGGTCGAAAATCTCGCCAGCTCATAGATAGCACGATGAACTGTACCATAGTGGTCACGATAAAAGTCTGTGATGGCATCGATCACCACCTCAGGCTTTTGTGCTGTGGCAGCGGAATCGAAGTAGATGAGGGGATGGCCGTGGACAGTCTTCGATAACATGGGAAAGTCACTGCGCCGTTGCTCCCACTCTAAGGCCATCGTTTCCTCCAATGTCTTTATCTGCATCCTACACCAAAAAGCGGTTAGCGCGCACGGAAAGCTTGCGATGCAAGGATGGTACTGGGATAAGGTCAATGACCTGCTGGCAGAAAGCGTGCACTAAGAGATTTCTCGCTTCATCTAAGCTGTAGCCACGCGTCCGGCAGTAAAAGAGTTCTTCGGTATCGAGCTGGCCAACGGTGGCACCATGAGAAGCTTTGACATCATCGGCAAAGATCTCGAGATTGGGTTTGCTGTCGGCGTTAGCTTTGTCGCTGAGGATGAGGTTGTTGTTCAACTGATACGCTTCCGTCTTCTGCGCTTCTTGCCGAACGTAAATCTTGCCTTCGAAACTGGAACGTGCGACATCGGCGAGGACGCCTTTGAAGAGCTGATTGGAACGGCAAACTGGAGCTTGATGGTCGATCAAGACGTTGGTATGTGCCTCTCTCTTATCGTCCAACATCCAAACACCATTCAGACAAGCATTACCATTTTCTCCTGTCAGTGTGACGCGGAAGTCGTTGCGCACAGTCATGGCCCCATCAGTGAAGGAAACAACCCTAAACGTACTGTCTCGTTTAAGATTAGCGCGAATAGCATTCAAATGCCAGATATCGGGAGAGAGGGAACTGGATTCTGAAAAGATCTTCACATGAGCTGCCTCTTCTACCGCCACTTCTGTGGCTTGGTTAAGACAGTAACCGCTAGCTCCTTGTTCCACAATCGTTTCGACAAGCTGCGCCTCGGACTGTTTGCCAGCAAACAGCAACAAGCGTGGCATCACCAGCGTCTTGGAAGCGGTAATGATATGGAGAATCTGAATCGGTGTGCTCACGACAGTTTGTGGAGGAAGATAGATG
>CAMFKD010000152.1 GCA_945957095.1 uncultured Chlamydiae bacterium | reverse complement strand
TAGCAGAAATTGCTGCTGATCTCGTTGGGTCTGTGGTAAATTGTGCAACAACGCGTCGACAAGGAGCAATTTAAGGGGCAAATCGCTTATCGTACTAGTAGTGAACGCCACTACCTTCTTGCAAGAGCTGCCAAACAGAAGCACAAGTCTCTCAGTAAGACTCTTGATATTGTTGTGGATGCTGGCCTTCGTGAGTTACGGTTAAACATCTAATTATGAAAGAGTGATGACTATCCTTGCTGCCTAAAGACGCCAATAATTGTCCTTTTTTGATCCTAGCTCCGATGGAGGGCGTAGGCGATAGCTGCTTCCGCAAGGCTATAGCAGCCCTTGGAGGTTTTGATGAAGCCGTTCGCGACTTCATCCGCGTTCCCAAAAACGCCCATGTTAAGAGCCTAGCCAGTGTTTACGATCCTCACGAACTGGCGCCTATTCCTTTGGCAGCGCAGATCATGGGCTCTGATCCCGAGCTCATGGCCGCGATGGCGCAGGAGATGGTACGGTTAGGTGCGCATCGCATCGATCTTAACTGCGGGTGTCCTTCTAATACTGTCACAGGACGTGGAGCAGGTTCTAGCTTGCTTAAAGAGCCCGGTTATCTGCATATCGTGGCTAAAGCTATCGTACAAGCTGTTGACATTCCGGTGACACTGAAGATGCGGTCGGGGTATAGCGATATCTCTTTGTTTAGAGAAAACCTGTTGGCAGCACAGGAGAGCGGTGTGCGCTATATCACACTCCACCCGAGAACTAAGGTAGACGGATATGGACCTCCAGCTCGTTGGGATCTGATAGCTGAGGCTAAATCGATCTTAAGCATCCCTCTGGTTGGCAATGGCGATATTCTGACGGTACAGCATGCGATCGACATGCTATCTCAGACAGGTTGCGACGCGTTGATGATTGGCAGAGGCAGTCTCATCAATCCCTTTTTGTTTCACCAGATACGTGCGCATTTCGCTGGACAGCGTTACCAACCCCGTTGGGATGATCTTGTGTGCTATTTAGATCGCTACCTCTCTGCCATGCCTGAGGAGATTCCTGAGAAGACGCGTATCAATAAGCTCAAGCAGCTGCTGGGGTTTTTATTTAAGAGCAGTGACGAGTTACAAGCATTGCGTCCTACTATGCTGCAAAACCAACAAAAAGATGCACGCTTCTTCCTCGACCATGCGCTCAGTATGCTTGCCAACCACTACAGTTGATACCAAGGTACAGTAGGAATGGGCGATGTTGTCTGCATGGCGTGTTCGCCACAATAGATAACCATACCTTTTTTGGAAGGATTTTCGGGCAGATTGAGCCAACGCTCGATACTCTTTTTAAAGTCATTCTGGAAAGTCTGAGAGAGTTTGATTTCAATCGGAAAGCTGCTTAATGCATGGTTGATAAGAAGGTCGATTTCGTTGCCTGTCTGGTCCCTCCAAAAGTAAAGCGAAGGTATCTCACCCATATTGGATAACCGTTTAAAGCATTCATTGACGATGAATGTTTCAAAGATAGACCCGAGTAACGGGTGGCTGCGCAGATGCGACTCTTCACGAATAGAGAGCAGGTAACACAGGATACCCGTATCGACAAAGTAGAGCTTAGGTGTTTTGACCAACCGTTTTGACAGGTTTTTATAGTAGGGCGGAAGAATGAAGATAATGCCGCTGGATTCCAAAATAGAGACCCATTGCTTGATGGTCGATACGCTCATGCCTAATGCATTAGCCATTGAAGAATAGTTTAGCAACTGACCCGATTGAGAAGCGCATAGCTTGAGGAATGATTCGAAAGTTCGTAGGTTTTGAACGTTCAAAAGCGAGCGTACATCTCTTTCTAGATAGGTTAGGGTGTAGTTTTCGTACCATTTATAGCTGTCGAGATGGCGATCGTGCACTCTAGGGTAGAGCCCGGTAAACAGCAAGCGTAGAAGCTCTTCCTGCGCTATAGGCGCGTGCGTTGGGTGACGCTGTTGAAAGATTTTCTCGTGGTTTGTATCTGCTGGGTAGCCATACAATTCGGAAAATGTGAGGGGATAGAGTCTAAACGTGATGATACGGCCTGCCAGTGATTGGGTAATCGTCTCCATAAGCAGAAATTGCGAAGAGCCTGTCAATATGTATTGGCCTGGTGTAGCGTCTTCATCGACGCACTGTTGCAGATACGAAAAGAGTTCTGGCACGCGCTGTACTTCGTCAAAGATGGCATAGGGACCAAATTCATCGAGAAAGCCACGAGGATCGTCAGTGGCATGATGTCTGTAGTCTAGGTTTTCTAGCGATACGTAACGGTAGTTCGGAAAGAGGGATTGTGACAATGTTGTCTTCCCACTCTGCCGCGGCCCTACCAGCGCCACAATGGGATATTGTTTTGCATATTTCAAGATATAAGGGGCAATGTGTCTTGGGATCATACGACAGATTTACAATTTGATCGTAAATTTGTCAAGTGCTGGCCAACGAAAGAAGAGTTTTTTAGGAAATGTTGATGTGCTAAAGTAGTACTTCCATCGATAAGGAGAACCTATGGCTGGCTTTCAAGTACACGCTGTCACAGCTCTTGCCATCAGCGCGAGCGTAGCTTCTTACGCTACCGCTTGGCATCATTTTCCCTTAACTTGGGGACTGTCCTTAGGCTTCTTAGGATTAGTGGGAGGCCTGTTGCCTGACATCGACTCTGGTGAGGCGCGCATCTCACGCTACAGCGCTCTGATCTTTGGAGCCGTCAGCAGTCTCTTTGTCTACCTTTTCTATCAGAACATCTGGGCAGCGCTGCTTCTCTTCGTCCCTTTTGCTAAGGGAATACACTATGCGTTGACGACGTGGACGACACATCGCGGTGTCTTTCACTCTGTGCCGATGTGTGTGCTGCTTTCTATCGGAGCCTACTATGGGGCGGATCTGCTCCGCTTTCCTCACTTCTATGCGCTATATTGCGCTGCCTTTTTAGGTGGGGGATATCTGGTCCATCTTGTTCTAGATGAAATCTGGAGCCTAAGAAAAGGCATCAGCAAGCATTGCTCTTTCGGCACGGCTTTGCAGTTCTTTCGGCGAAGCTTTTGGCCTTCTTTCCTAGCGACCTATGCTTTGCTTGCAGTCGTCGTCTATTACACCCCTTTTCTAAGGGCTTGGGTGGAACAGACCATTCGCGGAATCTACTAGCGTTTGTGTTGGCGTGAATAGTGGTTCTGGCAAGGCATTCCAAGGAAACCATTGCCAGATTTCGCATTTGTGTGGTTCGAGCAGTTGCAGCTGTCCAGAAAATGCTGTCACCACCATGTGAAGTGTGATGTAATGCTTGTTCTCAAAGAAGTCATTGTTCCAAGGGCCGCGGTGCAGACATTCTGCAACAAGACCCGTTTCTTCCAGCAGTTCCCTCTGAGCACATGCTTCAGGCGTTTCGCCAAACTCTAGGTGGCCTCCAGGAAACGCCCAAGTTCCACCGCCATGGGCCCCTTTGCGTTTGCCAAGTAACACAGAATCACCTGATACGACGATGATCCCTACACCTATTTTGGGTTGTGCAGTCATAAATAAAGCTGTCTCTTAGTCAAGCAATGCAGCGATCTCAGGAATATAATATCGGACATCTTCTAACCAATTGAACCTATGATCAGAGAGGTCAAAATAGTGACTGAATTCAAGATAACCATTTGCATTGGTTTTGTAGAGGGAGAATTTGGGTTTGGCTGGATCGTAAAGAGGCGACATGTCGTCAGGGAAACAACCCTTCTCGCTGTCGATCATACTTTTGATGTTTCCTGTGAGGGGATTCCAGTTGCCCGCTCGATCTTGGTAGAAGTACGTAGTAGCACAGGACGTAGTAGCGGAGGTTGTATTCAAGCATTCTTTGAGCTGCATCCAATTCGCTGCTTGTGTTTCTATTAAAATGTTGCCTGAAGAAAATGGGTTAGCGGTTGCGGCCATGGGTTGGTTGAGTTGTAGCTCTCCATTTTCGTAATGTGCTTCTAGGTACTTATGTGTTATTCCAAGAAAGTTTGTTATCCAATGGTTGATGTGGCCATGTAGCTTGCCGTTGACGATGGGGCCTTCCACATCATGACCACAGGCATGGTAGCGCGTTCCATTGATCAGCTCATGGGGTTCTGTGGCGTTAAAGATTCCCTTTTCACAGAGCGTGCCATTCAGGAACTTATGAACTTCGGTGAGTTCATTGTGGCTGTTGAGAGTACCATTATAGCAGAGTTCGCCCTTAGGAGTAGTCGTGCACATAGAGCCATTCACAAATAATTCTGTGCTATTAGGTTTGATTGCGTGTTGTTCATCTTTCAGGGGCTTGCCGGGCGCAGGATTGTTTCCTTTCGGCCAAACGCAGCCCAATCCCACTATAGCGGCTGCTGCGATAGCTCCGGCAACGACCTTTAATACTGTGGAATGATGTGTAAGCGATCTGTGGCGTAAGGGGGCTGTATCAGTGGTCGTCTCGCTTTGTGCAGACTCTACAACGATCTGGGGCGGAGCAAACAACTGGGTGATATCATCAGTATTTGGAGTGTCTTGACGTAGCTTGAGGATATCGCACTCTCGGACAACTAAGGTAGGTTTGAAGAGGACTAGCGGGATGGTCACCGTGGAGATAATAAATAGGGCGAGTAGGGCTAAGGCTCTGACAACGCGCCAAGCTTGCATTTGCAGAGAAAAGCGATCGCTGGAACTGGAAAGGCCTAGTAATCTTATCCCGCTCTTTAAGACGGAAACAGGGACGCACAGAACGGCTTTACCGACAATTTCTAGCGCTTCACCTAGGGCTATCAGTGGCATCGCAGCAGCACGCGCTACGCTGGCGATGTGAGCGGAAGCACCCTCCTGTAAGGCAGAACTTGCTACACCATCAACCCAGTGGCTGACTAGTTCGCGGTTGGTGTTCAGCTCATCGGCTGCAGCGGATATGATGTTTGGAAAACTTGTCATTTATGAGTCCTAATTAATTCATTGATTGAAAATCTTACTATATTTGTTTGTATCCGTCAATTTTTATGTGCCTTTTTCTGTTGCATGGGAACAAGTAGGTGAACGGGGCTTGTTGCATAATTCACCACTGACCCAACGAGATCAGCAGCAATTTCTGCTAAATATTAACCACTAATTTTTAGGAATTTACTACCACAGAGTGCACAGAGAACACAGAGAAAGGATAGAACGTGTTTATGTTTCCATTTCCCTCTCTGTGTTCTCTGTGCACTCTGTGGTTAATTATGCAACAAGGCCGGTGAACGTCTGTTATGTATATAAGCTTGCTTAATATGGTGATATGTATTATCGTCTGTTAATTCAAGTGTTTTAACAGTAAATTGAATGGGTTAGATATGGAATGGAATTTAATAAAAATAGCACCAGGTTCATTCGGGGGTATTGTCAAAAAAGAACTTGAGATTATCGCTCCTTCTTACGACCCTGAAGCGGTTGTGATAGTGGGGTGCCTTGGAGGTATTATTGCAACCTGTGCAGGCTATCGTGAGCGAAACAGGGACATGCTTGTCAGTGGTTTGACAGCTACAGTCATCAACTGTGGTGCTGCAGCGATTAGTTATTTTGCTTCTGGTAATATAGCAGCCGGTAGCTTTACGGTACCTGTGGCTACCGGCGCGCTGAGTACGTTAGTCTCAGCGATGGTCTTGCCACGTAGAAATATAAAATATAGTGCTATGCCGCTTGGTCTTACAGTATTTTATCTTGCTTATCCTGCAGTAATGGCAACGTTCAGAAATGGGACGGACAAGCTGATAGATAACTTCTTTTCCGGATTATTTGGTTAGTGTCCCAGCGCTGGTTTGCTGTATAGGTATCATAAGGTATGCTATAGAGTTAATGGATTAACGATTATTTATACCCAAGGAAACTGAAAAGTTGGCGATAGAGCTGTGCGAAAATCCCCGCGGTTGCAGTATCGCAAACGACCTAGTATTATACAAATAAAAGGTTGTTTGAGATACTGCAACCCCGGGTTTTTGGCGCGCTCCATCGCCAACTT
Organism: uncultured Chlamydiae bacterium; assembly: GCA_945957095.1. GTDB lineage: Bacteria > Chlamydiota > Chlamydiia > Chlamydiales > JAJFMA01 > CAMFKD01. The sequence continues at coordinate 11 of CAMFKD010000152.1, read as the reverse complement.
TTCAGTTTTCT
>CAMFKD010000151.1 GCA_945957095.1 uncultured Chlamydiae bacterium | reverse complement strand
TTAGCAGAAATTGCTGCTGATCTCGTTGGGTCAGTGGTAAATTATGCAACAACGCGGAGAAGATATGAGAATATAATAGCTTTTTTCATTTCTCTCTATGTGTTCTCAGCGCACTCTGTGGTAAAATTTTTAGTGGGAATTACTATGCCAACATCAAAAATGATCACGGTTGAATCTATTTTCCGCCTGTGATAAGGTCGCTAGGAAATTTCAATAGTCAGACCCAAGGATAACGGGGGTGTCGCCGCTTCGGAATAGCGGCCAATCATTATAGTCAGAGATAATACTGACTGATACTAGGGAGATAGGAATGAAACTATGGATGAAGATACTAGTCGCAATGGCTCTAGGTGTTCTAGTTGGGTTAGCCGTGGGAGAAAGTGCTTCAGCACTGAAGCCGATCGGCGAAGCGTTTCTACGCCTCATCAAGATGATCGTCATTCCTCTAGTCCTCTCCTCCATGACAGTAGGGATCACTAGCATTCACGACCCGCAAAAGCTGGGCCGTGTCGGTCTTGTCCTGATGGCCCTCTATCTGGTGACCACGATCATTTCGATAGGATGGGGCATCTCCCTGGGGTATTTCTTTGAACCAGGCGCTTCATTGCATCTTCCACTCCCAGTATTAGAATTTAATGCCCAGGCCCCCACTGCCCCCTCCATCACTGAAATGTTGCTTAACGTCATCCCCAGTAACCCTTTCGCTGCCTTAGCCAATGAAAATATTTTACAGATTATCGTCTTCTCCCTCTTTCTTGGCATCTCTATTAACTTCGCCGGAGAGCGAGGCCGCGCTTTGCTGGAGGTCTTAGAGTCGCTAGCAGATGTGATGTATCGCCTTACCTCTATCGTGATGGAGTTCACCCCCATAGGTGTCTTTGCCATCATGGCTGCTGTGACAGGAACCATGGGCATCTCGGTGCTAGGAACTCTGCTAAAATTTTTCATGGTCTACGTGTTGGCCTGTGCGTTGCACTTCGCCATCGTTCAAATGGGCATTCTCTACTTCCTGGCCCGCTTGAGCCCTATCCCCTTTATTCAAGGGATGAGCGATGCGATTATGCTAGCCTTTTCGACCTGCAGTAGTTCAGCATCGCTTCCTGTGGCCATGCATTGCTGCCAGGAAAATCTTGGTGTTTCTAAAAACATCGCTAGCTTTTCCTTACCTTTAGGTACCGCCTTCAATATGAATGGCGCGGCGATCTTCCAAGGGATGGCGGCTCTCTTTGTCGCACAAGCTTATGGCATCACCCTCGAATGGCCACAAGTCCTGGCCATCGTCGTTACCGCGATCATGTCCGCGGTCGGCGCTGCCGGTATTCCAGGTACGGGTTATCTCATGCTGTCAGTTGTGCTTGCATCCGTTCCCCTACCCTTAGAAGGCCTAACCCTGTTATTGGGCATTGATCGCTTGCGTGAAATGTTCTCAACAGCGATGAATATCACGGGCGATGCGGTTTGCTGTGTCTACGTTGCAAAACGCGAAGGCGAATTGGATGAACGGCAATATTACCATGCAGAGCGTGTCGAACTCGAAGGCAGTGACATCTAAAAGAAGAGGAGTGTGAGTGATGGCAGACAAAAAAGCTTCCATTGCCGTTGCAAGAGGCGACGGAATTGGTCCAGAGATCATGGATGCCACGTTGCATATCCTGGCAGAGAGCGGGGCCCAGCTGAACATCCAAGAGGTGGAAGTAGGCGAAAAGGTCTACCTACGTGGTCACCGCTTTGGCATCGAGCCACAGACATGGGATATCCTACGCAACAGTGACGCCTTCCTCAAGGCTCCCATCACCACTCCGCAAGGCGGCGGCTTCAAAAGCATCAACGTGACAATCAGAACCTTGCTTGGCCTCTATGCCAATGTACGCCCCTGTGTTGCCTACGCTCCCTTTGTCGACACGCTTCACCCCAAGATGGATGTCGTCATCGTCAGAGAGAACATCGAAGACCTATACATCGGATTGGAATACCAGCAGACGCAAGATGCCGTCCACGCCATTAAGCTCATCACGCGGTCGGGCTGTGAACGCATCGTCCGCTACGCCTTCGACTATGCGGAGACCAACAATCGCAAAAAAGTCACGTGCTTTACTAAGGACAACATCCTGAAACTCTCTGATGGCCTTTTCCATAAGGTCTTCGACGAGATTGGAGAACAGTACCCCAACATCGAAAAAGAACACTGGATCGTCGACATCGGTGCCGCTAAGCTAGCCGACAGCCCCGAAGCCTTCGATGTTATCGTCATGCCCAACCTGTATGGCGATATCCTCAGTGATGTTGCCGCTCAGATTGCCGGTTCCGTAGGTTTGGCTGGATCTGCAAACATCGGCGACCATGGTGCGATGTTCGAAGCCATCCATGGTTCTGCACCACGCCGCGCAAACCAAAACCTGGCGAACCCCTCAGGCCTTCTCCTCGGTGCTGTTCTTATGCTCGTTCACGTCGGACAGCCCGAAGCCGCGATGCGCATCCACAACGCTTGGTTGAAAACGATAGAAGATGGCATCCATACCTACGATATCTACAAAGAAGGCCAAAGCCGCAAGAAAGTAGGCACTAAAGAATTTGCCCAAGCTGTGGTGGAACGTCTTGGCCAAAAGCCACATACTCTCAAAGAGGCATTCTACGCCTCTAAACCGACAGATAAAGCGCTTGTGGGCCAGTTCAACCATGCCAGCTCAGGTAACCGTAAAGCGAAAGAGCTATTTGGAGTCGATGTCTTTGTCGATGCCCATGTCTCTGTCGAAGAGCTGCAAGGGCGTATTGCACGGTTAAACAACGACAGGCTGGCTCTGACGCTAATCAGCAACCGAGGGGCCAAGGTATGGCCAGATCCCATGCCAGAAACTGTCCTAGTGGACCACTGGCGGTGCCGATTCTTAGCAGCTGACGACGAAGTCGTCGTCAACCATCAAGACATCGTAGAATTGCTAAAACGTTTTTCAGATGCTCAGATCGATTTTCTACAGACCGAGAACTTGTATACCTTTAACGGAGAGCCTGGTTTTTCCATTTCGCAAGGCGAACACCTAAAAGTTGAGTGATATGTTAACCGAATTGTTTGCGCTAAACCGCTCCTCGATCAATCATTTCTTCGACCACGTCGACATGGTTGCTGCTGAGCAGATCTTTCAAATAATGAAGGAGTGCAGTGGTTCGTTGTGCTTCTCCGGCATTGGCAAAAGCGCCTTGGTCGCTAAGAAAATAGCCGTTACGATGGTGTCAACGGGAACGCGTGCCCATTACGTTTCTGCAACAGACGCTCTTCACGGCGACCTGGGTATCGTCACAGAAAAAGATGTCTTCACCTTCTTCAGCAAAAGCGGTGAAAGCGACGAACTCCTGAGCCTAGCGCCCTACATCCGCAACAAAGGCGCGCAACTGATTGCCGTTGTATCGCAGCCCAACAGTCGCCTAGCCAAAGCGTGCCATCACAGCATTGTATTGCCGGTGCAACAGGAGCTGTGCCCCTTTAACCTAGCGCCGACGACATCGACTGCCATTCAAATGATCTTTGGCGATGTCCTGACTGTTGCCTTGATGCGCGATAAGGAGTTCACGTTGGACGCGTATGCTCTCAACCACCCAGCTGGCCGCATCGGCAAGCGCATCACCCTGCGCGTCCGCGATCTCATGCTCACTGGGCAACGCCTCCCCACTTGTAAACCCACCGATGTCGCCCTTAATATCCTGAGCGAACTATCCAGCAAAGGCCGCGGCTGCATCCTGGTCGTCGACGATGCAGGAATCCTGCTAGGCATCTTCACTGACGGCGACCTGCGTCGCTCGCTACAAAAACATGGCATCGCTGCCCTTGAAAAGCCGCTGTCGGAGCTGATGACCACAACGCCTCGTTGCGTTGATGGTAACGAGTTAGCATGGGAAGCGATGAAAGCCATGGAAGCCAACCAAACTAGCGCCATCACCTCTATGCCCGTCATCGATGATAAACAGCGCTTGCTTGGCCTCATCCACATGCACGATATCCTACAGTCTGGCCTGTGAATTCCATACATCTAGAACTCTATAGCGGTATCAAACAGCACCTCAAAACAAAGGTGTTGCGTCGTGGCAATATCTTCGCAGCGTGTGGCATCGCTCTTTGGCTGTTGGGAGGAGCACTGATTCCGCTACACCTTCTCTCTTTCTGGGGCATCCCTATCTTCCTTCTTGGCAGTGCTTTGATCGCCCTTGGGATGGTCCCTTACCGCCGCCTCACACAATTGGAAAGCCAGCCCCATCGCCTCATCATCGATGCCGAGCTCGTACACATCTGGCATAAAGGGAAACCGTTGATGACTCTGCCTCTGACAGCAATCCATAAGATGGAATACCGTGATAGCCCCTGCCTCTATGGTATTGCCCTTTGGATAGACTCCCCACAGAGTATCACACCCCTTAGGCACCGCATTGATCCCGCCATCTATGTTCGAGAAACACAACGTCGCCATAGTTGTGACCTATTTCTGCCCTACTTCGGCAAGCACGCTTATGTAGAGCTGTTAGGGACGACGGAATAATGGATCGCCTGCCTGGAAAGTCGGAGGTTCATCAGCCAACAGATGACCCATCGCATCATAGAAAGGCACCCAGCGACCGCTTGAAGTCAACATCTCATTAGGATGATAATGCGCCTTGTAATTCATGAAGTGATTGTCACGCACATAATAGCCAAGATACAAATGCTTCTTGCCATAGCGATGTGCGTAATCGATCTCCGCCATGACAGAAAAAACCCCTAATGACAATTTGGCGTAGTCTAATCGGTAGGTAAAATAAACCGACGATAGAGCATGCGGTGTCACATTGACAATACCCACGGCTGCTAGCACCCCCTCGACATAGTAGCAAAACTCCAAAGCGGGAATCGTCACATCATAAAAAGAGAACGCAAATTCCTCCGCTGAATCGCCCGCTTGCTCACGCTTGAAACGGCGCAGATGGTCGCTATAGATGCTCCATTTCTCCTCTGTATAATGTGGTGTATCGACAACAACATCAACATACCGACAGCGTCGCCAGGTGCGCCGCTGTGATTTAGTGGGTATAAACGACTCGACAGGGACTCTTAAAGGCACACATTGATGACAGCCGACACATTTAGGCCTAAAGTGATACTTGCCAAAAGAACGATATCCCGCCTCTAATAGGCTCTCGCGCTCCTGCGGTGTCGCCTCCAAAATAAGATACGACTCATAGGTTGCATCTCGATCAGGTAGATAACCACACTGGTGTGGCGCATCTTCTAGAAGAATCAAACGCATCCTCTATTCCTTCCGGTTGATGGAGTAGGCGAAGAAAAGGTTCCACAGCATATAAGCGATCAAAAGAGGAATCGGTTTTTGTACATGAACCTGGCTCACCTGTGCCTCATGATCCGCAGCAATATGTCGTTGCAGCCGCGCGACATCGAAAGCGTATTCGCCCTCTTCCGCTTGTGCTATTAAAGTGTCGGGATCCTCACTAGGTTGCTCATGAGCCCACTCTGCAGCAAGATAGCGCCGCCATCCCAATGTGAGCTGCTGGTGTTGCTCTTCCATCGACCCATTCAGCGGTTTGCCAAGGTAGCGATCCACAAGGTACTGCTCGCTGGGAAACAGGTCTCCATCGTAAGCGTGCCCGCGTTGATCTCCCGACAGCCTATTGTCAACACCATAGGCAAGGGCAATAAGTGGCAGCAACCAAGCAGCCATCACAGCCCCTTCAATACGCAACAACAGCATGATGCAAATGACTAATGAAAAAAAGATCCAAGCTTGTGTGAAAGGTGGTAGATAGATGAGAAGCGCTGACATAGCCTCGCCACTGCGTACCCAAAAGCCTTTTTCAGAGCGCTTCTGCAATCTGTCGTAGCTATCAAGAATACCCTGCTGCTGCTCCTGCGGCAACGCAGCAAAGCGCTGTGCTAATCGCTCCTGCTTGCCGTCACCAGCACCATCCCCGATCACAGCCTTATGCATCAGGCGCGATGACTGCGTCGCGAAG
>CAMFKD010000150.1 GCA_945957095.1 uncultured Chlamydiae bacterium | reverse complement strand
TTCAGATACGGCAATCCCTACATATGGTTAAACCGGAGCAAAAGGGATAAGCCGTAAGCGTTATCGCACGAGGATGGCGAGTTGATTGTTGATTAGCAACCCCCGATGGAGCTTCGATTTGGAACATTTCGACTTGTACACAATAAAGGCTCGGTTAGCCCCCGCCCTTATTGCTGTCGCACCTTCAATAGCATTGTTGATCGCCATCCTCGACATCAAGTCATTCGATGCCAGTCAGGTGTGGGCCACGATAGGCCTTGTGGTAGTTTTGTTCGCGCTTTCAAATGTCTCGCGTGAGGCCGGAAAGAAGGTTCAGAGTCGGGTTTATCGTGACAATGATGGATGGCCAACATTTGATCCTCTTTACTACACCGATCGAACATTTAGTGACGAAGCCAAATTGAAATATTTGCGTTTTTTATCTGAAAAGCTGGGCCGCCCCTTCCCGACAATGGGGAATGCAGTATCAGAACCATTGTTGGCACGACAATTTTATAACGAGGCTGCAACTTGGCTGCGTGAGGTGACTAGAGACACTAAGCAATTTCCCATCGTTTATGATGAAAATATTACTTATGGCTACTTCCGTAACTTACTGGGACTAAAATGGATTTCGCTAGTTTTAAACGTCTCTGTGGTGACCATCTGCATTCTGGTAATTTTCCAGTACGTACCATGGTTTAAAGACGTAGCCCCATCACTGCCCTATGTTCTGGCAGTAAGCGTTATTCACGGCCTATATGTCATCTTTGGCGTAACTGAAGCCCGCATGAAGAGCGCATCAACTCGATACGCCCGTCAACTACTTTTGGCGTGTGAAACACTAAACACCAAGCCGTAAATATGCGAAGGGGGCGCGAACTGGGAGACCGAATGGTGCCGCTTACGTGAGGCATTTCCCGAAATCTAAGGCGTTGAATACTAACGACTTCAGCAGGCAGGTAGTGGGACACGATGTCCCACCTTGTCGGCCCCCATCTTAAGATCGCCTTCCAAGCAATGCAACGTGTTTTGGGTTTCGCTTAAGGAGCCGATCCAAGTGACTGGTCTACGCGACCGTTGTGGGCAATTTTCGCTCATTTCGGGTAAGCCCGAACGGGTACAGGAGTGAAGCAGCTTCTGAAGTCTCGGTTACTAACCTGCCTGACAATTTCAGCGACAATATACTGTGCACCCATCACCAAATCACCGACCTCGCGGCGGGTGGGCTGTTCGGCAGAATAGCGATTGGAGACATACTGGGGTTGCCTTTTAACGGTTCGCGCAACACGCTCACCATCAAACGTAGGCCATCGTCCGGACAGATAGGAAACCATCCGGTCCGTGTAGTGGGAAAACTCCGACTTGATTTCTGGCTCAGTCATGCCGAAAGCACCGAGGCCAGCTTTAAGGCCTAGCTCGGTTGCTAGTAGCGCCGCTTGTGCCGCGCCACGATAGTCATAGCCGCCGGTCAACACAGCTGATGCGGAATGCAAGTGTAGCCGAGCGAGACCCAAGAAGCGACCGACTAGCTGCATATCGGAATATGGCTTCTTTATCTCTGAGGTGCCATATTGGATATCACTCACGTCCACGAACTGGTCAACAAAGATGGCGACTTGATCAGGTTCAGTGCCCAGTATCCTCTTCTGCACGTCCGTCAGTTCAACGAATTGGAATGGGTCGATGCTTGCTCTTCCATAGACGTGGGGGACGGAAATACGAGCAAACACATCTCGGAACATGAAGACCCCAATGTGTCCTCCTATAGCGATGTCTTGCTTCCGATAAATGGAGGCAAAGGCTCGTTCCACCCTGTCAAGGATCGGCGGTTTCCCCTGTCCTGACGTGACGAAGCTTATGTACCCAAACTCCTGCATGACCTCGCGAATAACTTCCATTTGGCGGTGCCTGATATCTACTCCGGCCTCAAACAGTCGTTTGTCGGTCTGCCCAACAATGTAGAGTAACACCTCATCGTCCAAGTCGTCAGGCGTCATCGCGCTCTCATCAGTTGGGTTCAATCATCAAACTCCTGGCACTAAACGCGCAGTGGGACATCTGAGATTATCACCTTCGATGCCGCGTCCGGCACGCCTTTCTCACTCAGCAACGAGACAAACTCTCGTTTAAGCTGTTGTGCGGCCGCGCTGGGTCCAATCAATAGTGACTTGAAGAGAGCTGGTAGAGTAGCGCCATAAAAGCCTTCTTCCGGTACGTCGGCTAAAGGTATCTGGAATATCCGTTGGGGCGCACCCGCAATTGTTTCTCGCCCTGCTACTAGCCGCCTAGATTGCCGAAATGTAGGCTGATATATGATCCGCCACTCGCGCTCCTCGTAGAAACTCGGGTGTTTCGTGCAAATGATAGCGTAGCGGTAGGCCGCAAACAGGTTGTTCAACACATGATCCCTACCAAGGGCATGTAGGTAATCGATGTTGTCGATGATGTTTCTCGAAACCTCAGTGAATTGGTGAAGGAACTCATCACGGGACAGGTAAGCGACAGGACTGGTATAGGCATCTAGTGCATTTGACGGGCGCAGGAAGGGGCCGCCGTCTAGTACGAAAGCAACTGGGTTTGACCCAGCTCCATAGGCTCGCCACATGGACAGCCTGCCCATCTGGTCTTCCTTCTCCAACTGTTCAGTTACGCATGTAATGTAAGTTTCCCGTTCGAAATGCGGTATCCAAGAGGAAAGTATTTGGCGAAGTTGAGTAGTCAAGTCAGGGAAACGTGCATCCAGCACATCTGCTAGTTCTTCTGCTACGTCGCTTTCCAGCGCTGCAGCCAAGCACATCTTACCATGCGCGATCTCGGAACTGTCGTTCATCCAAGAGACGTTCCTCATCCACACCTTCTCGTGCTCAATCATAGACGCCGCAGCGCGACTGTCACAGTAGTGAACGAACGACCGGCCGGAAGATAACGCATCCAGAGTTTTGTCCAGAGCGTAAGGATAGAATATCTGATAGCTCCGAACCTCGTCTTCAGAGAGTGACAATCTCTCCAGTAATGCCGCCTGCATTGTGCGCCTGTTCCATCCATTTGTTTCACCGTGCCACCCTGACGTCGAACGTCAGATTTAGTCTCCGCGATCTATATCACAGGTTGCTTATAAGGCCATACAACCCAAGCCATTTCACTCATGGGCGGGATTGTGGAAACCAGAGATTTTTACGAGGGGGCATCTAAGCCCTTGGCGCAGCCGTTCGCCCCCATGGGGTCTAACGGAATTGGACATCCAGTTCGCGAGAAGCATGCCATACCATCCAGCCAATCCGCCTTCCCTAAACGAACGGCTGACATAGGCCGGGGGTATGGGGGCTTGTCCGCTGGGCTATACCATAGCGTACGTCCCAAAAATCACCTAAAAAGCTGTCCATAAGGGTTGACTTCAATCAACGGACATGTTCTTCAGTGGACAACACCTTAACGGATAGTGAGCTGACATGTCTAGGACAATTCTTTACGCGCGAGTTTCAACCACAGACCAGACGCTGGACCATCAGCGCACGCAGGCAGAACAAGCGGGCTTTAAAATAGACGAGGTGCTGGCGGACTACGCCTCTGGAGTGAATACGAGCCTCGCGGAGAGGCCGGACGGCATGAGATTGTACGACAAGTTGAGACGAGGCGACACGTTGGTGGTTCGTTGGGTGGATCGACTGGGCCGCAACTACGAAGATGTAACGGACGCTATACGGCACTTTATGCGACAAGGTGTCGTCATCAAAACTGTCATTAACGCAATGACTTTCGACGGTGCGACCAAGGACCCTATTGAGAGGGCCGTAAGAGACGCGCTGATCGCGTTCATGGCCGCGACCGCGCAGGCGCAAGCTGAGGCGACGAAGGCCGCCCAGAAGGCTGGCATAGAGGCCAAGAAGGGCGACCCCGTGAAGTACCGAGGCAAGAAGCCGAGCTATGACCGCGAACAATATCAGCAGGTCGTGGACATGCTCCTGTTCGGCAAAGGGGCGTCGGAGATTTCCAAGGTTACAGGCTTGAGTCGGCAGACAGTGCTCAGGATCAAGATGGATCGAGCCGGGGCGGACGCTGCACTTGAGAGGTGGGGAATGTGACGAGCCGGGCGGCCTTAAGCCGGAAGGCGAGAGGCCGCGTAGCCAAGGGCTTGAGGCTGCTGGACCCTTTTAGGACTAACAACGTTTCGAGCCAGAAGGCCCGCCCTTGGCGGATCGCGAACTGGATACGAGCCGGATGCTTTAGCCGGCGCTTACGGAGTATCGGTCTACCCCATCGGAGATGGAAATATGATCCAGTAGTATGTACAGATATGAATACAGATATTACATACATATATCATCAACAGTTATATGTACAAATATATATATCATTCATATATACAATATAATCATAATACATTATCATCATCATGATGTGCATGTAGGATATATAATTTATGTATAAAAATGAAACTATCCAAAACATCATGCTGGAGTGGTGATAGTCCCTTGTGTTCTATATTTTATACAATTTCTTAAACAGACGATATCCTAAAGGGTTACGTGCCGGAACAACCATTGCCTACCCTATGGCGGCTACAGCCTGTCAGAATGATCTCCGTCTTACTGCATAAGACAGGAAATATGTACGGCCAGTTCAACAGTATGTCTTGACAGGTCTAGACATAAAATCATACCGGATATGATACCAAAATTCCGCAACAGAATATTTCATCTATATCATACCGGATCGATTTCACATCCTGCATACGAGACATGGATTACACTAACGGATACTGGCTTCGGACAAAGTCATGAACTATCTATTGATTTTCTGTCTTGACCCTTCCGGATGAAGACTTAAAGCCGCCATCGCAACCGGACGGCGCTTCTTTCCGCCACAGGAGGCCACCAGCAGGCGTTGAGGGCTTCCGATAAGCAGACCTAGCCGAAACCTCCTGACGCTCGTCCTGAAGCGGATATGGCGGTTTTCGGCTTCGGGGCGTCAGCGCCAACCCATTGGCGGAATTGAAAATTCCGGTACACGCTGCCCGTACCTCGATCTGGTTTCGAGCGTTGTGAACATGACAGCCACGAACCTCAGCACCAAGGTTCTCGCCTTCCGGTCCATGTTCGCGCCAAGCCCTCTGAAACCAGTATGTCGCCAAGGGACTGACCATCCCGCACCAAGACGCGAAGTTTGCGCCCGTACTTGTCTTGGTCTCGTCCCGGCCATGCCTGCATCTGGAATGGACCAGCATTGACCAGCTGCATCAACCTGACCGTCGCCCGTTCGCCTAGCGCCTTTTCGGCTGCACAACGGGGCTTGCTAATCTCTGGAGCATCGATGTCAGCAACACGGACCTTGACGCCATTGCTCCAGAGGGTGTCACCGTCCACGATGCAGTTGATGCGTGAGCCGCCTGCACAACGTCGGAACTTGACCGTGGTCGTAGCTGACGCCCTTGTCTCGCTATAGCTCTCCGCAGCGGGGGCTTGGCTCGTCTCCGCTTTCTGCTCCGGGAGCAAGGACGCCAATGCGCCGAGTCCAATGCTACCGGCCATCATGTAAGCAAATCGCCGCCCGATCAAACGAGGCGGTCGTATGCCTAGATATGGAATGGGCAGCAAACGCCTCCAGTATCGCCTTCCTCGAAACGCCAAGTCCCCTCCCTCGTCCAATCGACAGCTACGCTTGCCCATTGCGACGGTCGTAACACCTGGGACTTATGCGGCGCTCTTCGCTGGATTGCCATCCCGTAAATGTCTCTCGCATAGAGTGCGCGCCCATTCAACGGCAGCGATCTTTGCATTGAAGGCCTCGCGAGTGCTCTGGTCGTCAAGAGCGCTGATCAGCCTTGAGGCATGCTGGCTTGCGAGGCCGGTCTCCTCCCCCAATGCTTTCAGCACTGCCAAATAGTAGCTTTCGTAATCCGTCTCAGCTCGGACAAGCTGCTTAGCCCGGAGGACTGACGGAAACTCGTACTTTGTTGTCCGCAACCAATCCCGCATCCAGTTCCAAAGGGTATCGGATAGCAAGGGCTATAGCGCGGCAATCAGGATGAGACGCTTGCGACAATCTGGATGAGATTCTTA
>CAMFKD010000149.1 GCA_945957095.1 uncultured Chlamydiae bacterium | reverse complement strand
ATCCAAAGCGAGATGATATCCCCCCTAAAGAACAGAAAGATGTTCTTAATACTCCGCTTGATACTTTCAAGTGTAACCAAGAACTTCCGAATGGTGGCTACTACAATGGTACCTGCACAAACATCATAGATAGTGACGGCAAGAAAATTGAACTCCGACATGGGGAAGGAGTTATATCCGACAAATACAACAGGCCCGTCTACTCGGGATTTTTCCATCTTGGAAAAAAATCTGATGCCAATGGGCTGTTTTATAGCTATGAACAAGGGATTGCGTTTCGAGGACAAGCCGACGGCGGTATTGTCCACGGCGATGTGGGTCTACTATACTCGATACGACAAGACAACACACTAAAGCGCATTGACAACGCTTGCAGGCTTGATAGGGCCACGTTTAGCAATCAAACCGGCCTAGCCTGGGTTACAAACGCCGCAGCTTGTAGAGACCCTCACCGTTTCTTCGACGAAAAGTATGTCATCACCCCTAAAGCACGTTCAAAGAGAACAGAATTAAATTCGATTAAAGACAATAGTCAAACCATCCCCACTATAAACAATGGTCAAACCATCCCCACTATAGACAATGGTCAAACCATCTCCACTACAGACAATAGTCAAACCACCCCCAAAACGACCTAATCAAAGTCCTTGTTGATTTCACAAAAGACCTCGCTTGTTTCCCAAGCGAGGTCTTTTAATTTCATACAGTTGCATTTAAATACAAACAAATATACTATATCTGCTTTAATTAATTTAAGCACAGCTATTCCATGACATCCATTCCCTATGAACTAACAATCGATCGCGAATGGACAAGTCTCTGGGGTAACCGGATAACGGATGAATTAGCCAAGAAAACAATTGTTGGTCATGTTTCAGCAAGCCTAATAGCTGCAGCCATACCACTGATCGCGTTAGCAGAAACCTTTGAACTGTTGGGAAAGGCAAGCCTTTGTTGCCCTGTTGCTTTGCTAGGAGAACAGCAATCTGCGAAAGAATCTCTCTTGACCATGCAAGGGTGGCGTATCGCCAAAGTAGCAGTTCTCATCCTATTCGCCATTGTAGCAACGGTCACCCTCCCCATTACACTCGTTTTCCCTAAAGTGTTGATTGCGGAATGTGACGCCTTGCTTCTGCGACGGCATCAACCTGAGGAGCAACTGGCTCCCTCTGGTTTACCTGACAAACCAATAGTGAGTTGGCGACATAAGCTAGGAGAAGTCATCCTAGAAACTTGCGAGCATCATCCCTTAGCCTTCGCCACAACATTAGCTCTTGCAGCAGGTGCTATGTTAGCCCTGATAGTACGATTTACGCTATCAGGCCAGACACCGGAAGAGGCAAGGATGAATCGCATCTGTATTTCTATCACGACTATTGCCGCTATCTTGTCCTATCGCCACAAAAAAAGAGTGTCTAATAGCGACGACGCTAACGAAGAGCACAACACTCTATTATCGAGCCTATCAGAGAGGTGTCATCGCATCATCATCGCCACAAAAGAAGCATTGCAACGCAATCCCGTCCTTATCCAATATGCGATGATTGCCATTCCAACAGCGCAGCTTGCTTTTGAATTGTTCAGGCATTCAACTGGCTACTGGGTCAACCTCAACCTGCCGACAATAGAAGAAGGAGAACTCCAACGTGCTGCGATGGGTAGAAGCAGCACGGTCCCACAACGGCAGTCAGATCATATACGGGTGGGAAGTTTCACCTTAGATCAAGACAACCGCATCTGGAGCGGCACTGGGGCAGAATATTTCGGCGATGTTCTATTCCGAGTTGGCACTTGGAGCCAGGGGGCCCTGACTGGAGCTATGTGTTGGGAGAATGGAATCCCCCGTCAAATCGGTTGGTTTGATGGTCAAGGTCACCTCATCAAAGGACGTCAATGCCATTTTGACGGACGGTGCCAAGAAGGCATCTATGACGCTGAACATAAGCTTATTGAGAGCAAAAAATTCAACCCTTGGCCTTTCCCAGAGAACATTTGCCAGCCTGCGCAACCCTAATGAGCATTTTTACCGCTGTCAAAAAAGCCATTGTCATGCGATACTGCCCCCTCTCTTACGCATAACCTGTAATCGGAGATGAGTATGCGCTATGATTGGAATCTGGAAGAGATTCGTGAAATCCATGACATGCCGCTGTTGCGCCTCATCTTACGCGCCAGCCAGGTACACCGCAAACATCATAACGAAGGTGAAGTGCAGTGTGCTCAGATCATCAACGTCAAGACGGGTGGATGTGAAGAAGATTGTGCCTACTGCGGACAGTCATCGCGGTACAACACCCATGTTGTTCCGCAGGCTCTACTCACTGTCGAAGACGTCCTCAGAGATGCCTTAAAAGCTAAACAGCACGGTATCTCGCGCGTCTGCCTATCGGCAGCCTGGCGCGGAGTGCGCAATGGAAAGGCCTTCGATACCATTTTGGAAATGGTCCGGCGAGTCAAAGAGCTCGGCGTAGAGGTATGCTGTACGCTCGGTTTGCTGCAGGAAGAACATGTAGCACGCCTTAAGGAAGCCGGTGTTTACTCCATCAATCACAACTTAGACACCTCGGAATCCTATTACAACCAGATCATCACCACGCGCAGTTACGCCGACCGTTTAGAAACCATAGCCCGCGTCCGTAACGCAGGCCTATCCGTCTGTTGCGGTGGCATCATAGGTCTTGGGGAGAGCCTGGAAGATCGTCTGTCGATGCTACAGACCCTATCGAGTTTAAACCCGCATCCTGACTCCGTCCCCATGAATATGCTGGTGCCTATCGAGGGTACTCCAATGGCACAACAGACACAGCCAAGTTCTTGGGAGCTGCTACGAATGGTGGCGACAGCACGTATTTTGATGCCTAAGGCCATGGTGAGGCTCACCGCCGGCCGCGTTAAGTTGTCGCTGGCCCAGCAAGCGCTTTGCTTTCTAGCCGGCGCTAATTCTGTTCATATGGGGTCACAACTTTTGACCACCCCAAATCCCGAGCATCACATCGATTTAGAGATGTTCCGCACACTAGGCCTTACACAACAGGAACCCTACACCAAAGACAACACAACGCATAAGCCAGCCCTTGAAGCGATTGAAGAGCACATGGCTAAAGCTCTAAATCAGCGGAGTCAGCAAGGTACCCTGAGGAAGCTAGCCGTATCGCAAGATCATGTCGATCTGACTTCCAATGACTACCTCGGCCTTGCCCGCTCTCAAGAGCTTGCCTATCGTATCGAAAATGAATTTCATACATTGCTGTCCACAACTGGTATCCGTCCCTTTGTCGGTGCAACTGGTTCCAGACTCTTAACAGGCAACAATGCCTATGTTGAGGCGTTGGAGAATGAGCTAGCGACCTTTCACGGCACAGAGAGCGCTCTCTTATTTAACTCGGGTTACACCGCTAATGTCGGCTTGCTGTCCACTGTCATTGGTTCTGAAGACACGCTCATTCTAGACACACAGGTCCATGCTTCCACATGGGAAGGCGCTAAGATCTCTGGAGCGCGCCAACTCCTCTTCCGTCACAATGACGTCGGGCATCTTGCGGAACAGCTGCGCAAAGCAACAGGGCGTTGTTTCGTCTGCGTCGAATCACTCTATTCCCTAAGCGGCGACATAGCGCCGTTGGATGAAATCTGCGATGTATGTGACCATTACGGCGCGCGTCTGATCGTCGATGAAGCGCATGCCACAGGAATCTTCGGACCGGAAGGACGAGGCATCGTGAGTGCACATCAGCTTGAAGAGCGGGTGTTTGCCCGCCTGCACACCTTTAGTAAGGCACTAGGAAGCCACGGCGGCGCCATCTTAGGCAGCTCTCTATTACGTGACTATCTCCTTAACTTCTCCAGACCTTTTATCTACACCACCGCTTTTCCCTTGCATACACTCATCTCTATCCATTGCGCTTATAAGATGATGAGAGAGATGGGCGTTGAACGGCAACGCCTACAATCACTAATCCAAGCGTTCAGAGCCAAAGTCATTGACTCACAGTTACCCATTAAGACGACACTGACACCTATCCAAACGATAGGTGTCGCTGGCGTCGAAGCCGCCAAAGCTCTCTCCGCAAAGCTGGCAGAGAATGGCTTAGATGTCAGAGCTATCCTCCCCCCTACCGTCAGACGCGGTGGAGAATGTCTGAGGGTATGCCTTCATGCCTTTAATACAGTGGAAGAGCTCGACCGCTTGGTCGCCGTGCTATCAGGAGAATCAGAACAGCTCTTCATTGCATAGGAGAAAGGAATGAGCATTATCACGGTTACAGGGATTGGAACCGATGTCGGTAAAACGGTTGTCTCAGCAGTTATGGCCGAAGCGTTAGGCGCAGACTATTGGAAACCCGTCCAATGGGAATCAGGAACCATCAGTGACCGCGAGACGGTGAAAAGCTTGGTCACCCATCCCGAAATACGGGTCCACCCCGAAGCTTATAGCTTCGATATGGAAATGGCACCTCACCGCATCTCCCCTCTGACTGGACAGGAACTCGATCCAAATAAAGTGTGGCTGCCTAACACCACACGCCCCCTGATCATCGAAACGACAGGGGGGATATTGGTGCCTTTCAGACGCTCTCTGCTTATGCTCGATATCTTGACGAGGTGGGAGTCCCATTGGGTCATCGTCTCTAAAAACTACCTGGGCAGTATCAACCATACCTTGATGACTGTTGAAGTGCTACGCCAACGACAAGTGCCTATCTGGGGAATTGTCTTCAATGGCCCCGAAGATCCAGATAGCGAAACATTCATTCTCAACTACACTGGTTTGCGCTGTCTGGCACGCCTACATGTCGAACCACAAATAGACCCCTCCACCGTCAAAAAATATGCGACACTATGGAAGGACAAACTACAGCACAAAGTATAAGTGAACTGCTGGCAACTGATCAGCAGATGATCTGGCACCCCTTCACACAAGCTAAAACGGCGCCTCTACCCGTCCCTATCGTGCGTGGAGAAGGGTGTTATTTAATTGCAGAAGATGGTAGCCGCTATCTAGATGCCATCAGCTCTTGGTGGGTCAACCTCCATGGCCATGGCAACCACTACATTGCTGACAGCATTGCCACACAAGCTCTCACATTAGAACATGTGATGTTTGCTGACTTCACACATGAGCCAGCGTGCACGTTAGCTAAGAGATTGCTAGCACTTCTTCCGAACACTCTCAACAGAGTATTCTATTGCACGACGGGCTCAACAGCTGTCGAAACAGCACTAAAGATGACTATCCAATATTGGTATAATAGCGGGCGTCCGCGCAAAAAGGTTGTTGCTCTGCGGCGCGGCTACCATGGCGATACCCTAGGCGCGATGTCCGTATCTGCACGCGGTCTCTTCACACAGGCCTTTGAACCGCTATTGTTTGATCTCATTGTCATCGATCCCCCCACACAAACCACCATCGATGCAAGCCTAAGTCAACTAGAACAGGCATTAGCCGGCGATGATGTTGCTTGCTTCTTCTACGAGCCACATATTCAAGGCTCCAGCGGCATGCATGTGTATTCCACAGAGGGATTAGACGCTCTCATTGGCTTATGCCGCTCAAAAGGCGTTCTCACCATTGCGGATGAGGTAATGACAGGATTTGGACGGACAGGTCCGCTCTTTGTCAGCAATACCATGATGAACAAGCCAGACATCATGTGTCTTTCAAAAGCACTTACCGGCGGCTTCCTTCCGATGGCTGCCACCATCTGCAGCGAACAGATCTATCAGGCTTTTTTTTCAGACAGGCTCGACAAAGCTTTGTTGCATGGCCACACCTATGCTGCCAACCCACTTGGCTGCGCCGCAGCCTTAGCAAGTTTAGACCTTCTACAGCAACCGGAATGCGACCATCAACGCGCTATGATTGAACGGCAACATAAAAGGTTTCAAGAGCACATTCACAACCATCCTAAAATAGCCCGTTGTGATGTGGTGGGGACTATCCTCATTGTCGAGTACCGTAACAACGCGAATGGCAGCTATTACAACACTCTACGCGGAGAGCTGGCCCACTACTTTATGCACAAACGCATCAACCTTCGTCCTTTTGGCAACATGATCCATGCCATGCCGCCCTACTGCATCAAGGAACAAGACCTTGCCCTCATTTATGA
>CAMFKD010000148.1 GCA_945957095.1 uncultured Chlamydiae bacterium | reverse complement strand
AGGCAACATCTCGCTTTTAGGCTTTAGGTTAGCAGAGTCTTTTCAAAAGTGAAAGCGCGAGCTTGCTCGCGCTTTCACTTTTTAAAGAGACTGGTACAACAAGATTACCTAAAAAAGGATACTACAACGGCTTCTTTAAAGCCTCTTTACCAGATTGTCGAGGCTAATTCAAAGGTGCGTGTGGCAAGACTCTTATTAGCTAAACGCTTGCTAGGAAGTGAAAGCGCGAGCAAGCTCGCACACTCCAAAGCTTCGCTTCGCTCAGCAGCAGGAAGAGCACTGTTTTTCTTCGGAATTGCTAAGGTGCGTCGTCTCTGCTGCCAACGAGCGGCTGTCGACGGCGACACCCATCGTGTGGATACCATTATCGACATACAGCAACGTACCAGTGATTGCTCCTGCAAGCGGTGACAGCAGGAATGCCGCGGCATTGGCCACATCTGAAGAATGAAGGGGCTTAGCTAGTGGGGCATTGGCTTCTGAGTAGTCGATCATCTTGTCGATAAAGCCAATCGCTTTAGCAGCACGGCTGCCCCAGGCTCCAGCAGAGATGACATTGACGCGGAAACCCCAGCGTCGCCCGCACTCCCATGCTAGCGTACGGGTATCGCTTTCCAATGCTGCTTTAGCGGAGCTCATGCCACCGCCATAGCCTGGTATGACCATCTGCGATGCGACATAAGTTAGCGACAACGCAGCGCCGTCGGAACTCATAATAGGGCCTAGGTGGCGTAGGAGGCTAACGAAGGAGTAGCTGCTGGAACTCATCGCGGCGAGGTAACCTTGGCGGCTGGTGTCTAGCAGTGGTTTTTGCACTTCAGGGGCGTTAGCTAGAGAGTGGACGAAGAGATCGATGGTGCCAAAGTCGCGTTGCAAAGCGCTCGCTACTTCAGAGATGGTGTAGCCTGTGACATCTTTATAACGCTTGTTCTCTGCTACTTCAGCAGGGACATCGGCTGGGGTGTCGTAGGAGGCATCTAATGGATAAATCTTGGCGATCTTAAAGAGACTGCCATCGCTCAGTTTTCTCGATTCATCGAACTTGCCGTTTTCGAGGGCTGTCGTGAACATCTTGAGCAGGGGTGTCCAAGTGCCAACGATGATCTCCGCGCCGGCTTCAGCTAAGGCACGCGCTATCGCCCACCCAAAGCCTTTGTCGTCGCCGATACCTGCGATGAATGCTTTCTTCCCTTTAAGATGAAATTGCAACATGGTTTGTGTCCTTCTGTACTCGTGATGAAGGCATATCTTATACCATATCATGTCAATTAATGCGAGTTCATGGAGTACACGAGTCGTTATTTCTGCTAAATATTAACCACTAATTTTTAGGAATTTTTTACCACAGAGTACGCAGAGAACACAGAGAAAGATAGGGGAAATGAGAACTCTCTTTCGGTTTTTAGAAAAACATTATGTTTAGTTTTTTCATTTTCTTCTCTCTGTGTTCTCTGCGTACTCTGTGGTAAAACTTTAGCGAGATCTGCTGATTCGCTTAGCGTAAGAACTTAGCTGTCCAGGAGGTGGGGTGTTCGGCGACCTGCTCTGGGGTGCCGGTCACGACGACTTCGCCACCTTTCTCGCCGGCATCGGGGCCGAGATCGATGATGTAATCGGCATTGCGGATCATATCCATATTGTGCTCGATCACCACGACGGTATGGCCTTTGTCGATGAGGCGATGGAGGACACCGAGGAGCTTTTGGATGTCGTCGCTGTGGAGTCCTGTCGTCGGCTCGTCGAGGAGATAGAGGGTATGGCCGCTAGAACGTTTGGAGAGATCACGGCTTAGCTTGATACGCTGTGCCTCCCCGCCAGATAGCGTCGCCATCTCCTGGCCTAGCTTGAGGTAGTCGAGGCCTACGGAGATGAGGGTATCGAGGATACGGACGACACGCGGATGGTGTTCGAAGGCAGCGCGTACCTCTTCTACTGTGCTGTCGAGGTAGTGACCGAGTGTTTTGCCTTTATATTCGATTTCCAAGCTGATGGGGTTGAGGCGCAACCCTTGGCACTGGTCGCAGACTACCTTGACAGCGGGCAAGAAGTGCATTTCGATTTTACGGTAACCTAGGCCCCAGCAGGCGGTACACATACCTCGACGATGGTTGTAGCTGAAATGCTTGGGCTGCAGCCCACGGCGACGCGCCTCTGGGAGCGAGGCGAAAAACTCGCGTATCGGCGTTAAAACATCGACGTAGGTGACGACATCGGAACGTGATGTCCGGCCGATAGGATCTTGGTTGATAGCAATGACTTTGTCTATTTGGTCGATGCCGGAAACGGTTGCTCCGTCAATGGTGATGCTCTCTTTTTGGTTGATGGCGCGTTCCAGTGCTGGCAGAAGGATGTGGTGGAGTAGTGTTGACTTGCCTGACCCAGACACTCCCGTGAGGCAGACGAAAGTTTGCAGGGGAATTTTGGCTGATATGTGCTTCAGATTGTGTTTAGCGGCACCTTTGATCGAGAGGGTCCCTTTGTTGGTGGGGCGGCGATGACTGGGTAACGTGATGGCTTTCTTACCCGATAGGTAGGCACCAGTCAGGGAATTTTTGTCCTTCAAAATCTCTTTAACAGTGCCTTGAGCTGTAATATGACCGCCGGCACGTCCGGAGCGCGGGCCGAAATCGAGGAGGTAGTCAGCTTTCGTGATTGTGAGGGGATCATGTTCCACCATGAGGATGGTGTTACCGAGGTCGCGAAGGTGGAACAGCGCTTGGTTAAGGCGTTCGTTATCGCGGGGATGGAGGCCAATAGTTGGTTCGTCTAAGACGTAAAGGACACCGGTGAGGCCGCTGCCGAGCTGACGTGCTAAGCGGATGCGCTGGGCTTCTCCCCCACTGAGGGTAGGGGCAGTACGGTTGAGGGATAGGTAACCAAGGCCGACGTTATGGAGGAAGCTGAGGCGGCTGACAAGCTGCTTTTTGACTTCATCAAGGAATTTGCGCTCGGTTTCTGGCAGGGCTAGCTTGTCGACAAAGTGCAACGAACGCTCGATGGGGAAGCGGCAGATGTCGGCAATGTTATGCGTGTCGATGGTGACATGGCGCGCCAGGGCGTTAAGGCGCGAACCATCGCACGCGGGACATGTCTGCTCATCGAGCAGGGGAATGATGAGCTCTTTAATCTCGTTACTGGCACTTTTGGCGGCTTTGACGAGGAGGTTATTAATCCCGATCCAGAAGAGCGATGCGCTTCCTTTGTAGCTGTAAGAAACTTCGTTGCTGCCGTTGAGGAGGAAGTTGAGCTGCTCCTGGGTCAGCTTATGCATGGGAGTGGAAGGAGTGATGCCTTTTAGCTTGAGCATTTCGGTAATCGTATTCCAGACCTGGTAGCTCATTAGCTCTTTACAGATTAAGCGTATCAGGTTGCCAACGGTGCTCTTCATGACGAGCTGTTGTCGTGTCAGGTTGGCACCATACTGGACGCCGATACCCTGGCATTCCGGACACATGCCTTCCATCGTATTGAAAGAAAAAGTATGCGGGGTGATTTCAGGGTAGGATTTGCCTGTGCTTTCGACCGAAAACGTGAGGTTGAAGAAAACTTCTTCGCCATCCTCGCGCAACACCGTCAGTTGGCCGTCGGCTATCTCAGAAGCATTCTCTATCGCTTCTAATAGTCTCGTACGGACGGAAGCATCTACTTTTAGTCTATCGACGACGAGGAAGAGGGTGTTTTTGCGGCGACGATCATAAGGGATTGCCGTATCGTCGTCGAGGTTATAAAAATCATTGTTGAGGCGAATGCGGAGATAACCCTGTCTCTTGAGTCGGTTAGTGACCGCTTCAAAGGTTTCTCCTTTGCGCACCTCCAAGGGGGCTAGAATGTGCAGCTTCTCTCCGTTGGGATAGCTGAGGAGTCGCTCGACGACGTGGTCTTTGCTGATCGCTTTGATGATTTCGCCGGTTTCAGGACAGTGGGCGACGCCGACACGGGCGAATAGGACGCGTAAGTAGTCATAGATTTCGGTCATTGTACCGACGGTGCTACGCGGGTTGCCGGCATGCGATTTCTGTTCGATGGCGATGGCAGGCGACAGTCCTTCTACTTGGCTTACCTTGGGTTTGGGCATCTGTTTGACGAACTGCCGAGCATAGGGCGATAGCGATTCGATATAGCGGCGTTGTCCTTCCGCGTAGATGGTTTCAAAGGCCAGAGAGGTCTTGCCAGAACCACTAGGACCGGAACAGACAGTGATCTTCTCCCTTGGAATATCGACATCGATACACTTGAGGTTGTTCTGTTCTGCACCACGAACGCTCAGTAACCGCACCTGTTCTTCTGTGATGGATGGTTTAGTAGTCTTTTTGCGGGAGGCTAACAATGCCTTCACCTTGCTGGCAGGGTCATGGGTAAGTGCTTCCCTCACTGCTGTGCCGGTTGGACTGGATTTTTTGGCAATGGCTTCGGGTTTCCCAGTGGCTGTGATGGTGCCGCCTTGTTCACCACCTTCGGGGCCGATGTCGATGATCCAATCGGCTGTCTTGACCACGTCCATGTTATGTTCGATGACGACGACGGTGTTGCCGCGTTCCACTAGCTCGTGCAGTACGCCCAAGAGGTATTGGATATCGTGGAAGTGCAGCCCTGTCGTCGGTTCGTCGAAGATGTAGAGGGTGCGGCCGGTGGCGGGACGAACAAGCTCCTTGGCTAACTTAATGCGCTGCGCTTCGCCACCCGATAGGGTCGTCGAGGATTGGCCCAGTTTGATGTATTCCATGCCGACACGACGCAGTGTTTCCAGCTTATGCTTGATTGAGGGCATGTGATCGAACAGCTCCAATGCCTCCGACACATCCATCTCTAAGATGTCGTAGATGTTTTTGCCTTTGAAGAGGACGGAGAGCGTCTCATGGTCGAAGCGCTTGCCGTGGCAGACCGGGCATTCGATCCAGGCATCTTCCAAGAAGTCCATATCGATGACGACCATGCCCATGCCGCTACAGCGAGAACAAGACCCCTCTTTGACATTGAAGCTAAAGCGTCCAGGCTCGTATCCACGTGCGCGGCTTTCTGGAAGTTGGCTGAAGAGGTCGCGAATTTCGTCAAAAAGCTTGATGTAGGTGGCGGGGTTGGAACGTGGATTGCGGCCGATGGGTGTTTGGTCGATGGCGATGACTTTGTCGATCTCGTCCAGGCCTTCAATGCCTTTGTGTGCTCCGACCTCCAACTCGGCCTTGTGAAGGGTGTTGGCTAGGACAGGATAGAGTGTGTCGCTGATGAGCGAAGACTTCCCTGATCCGGAGACACCTGTAATGGCGACGAAGCAGCCTAAGGGGATATTGGCTGTGACTTCTTTAAGGTTGTGGTGGCTGGCACCTTTGATGGTGATGTGCTTGCCGTTGCCTTTACGGCGCTTCTTCGGGACATCGATCTTGCGTCGTCCAGTCAGGTAGTCGGCGGTGACGGAGTCCTGGTTGCGCACGAGGTCTTTGAGGCTGCCACTGCAGACGACCAATCCGCCTCTAGTGCCAGCTCCAGGGCCAAAATCGACGACATGATCGGCTTCCCACATCGTCTCTTCGTCGTGTTCTACGACGATGACGGTGTTGCCCTTATCACGTAGCTGTTTGAGGGTGTCGATGAGCTTTTTGTTGTCGCGGGGGTGTAGCCCGATGGAGGGTTCATCGAGGATATAGGTGACACCAACGAGGCCGCAACCGATCTGTGAGGCTAGGCGTACGCGTTGTGCTTCACCACCAGAGAGAGTAGGCGCTGTGCGGCTTAGGGTGAGGTAGTGAAGGCCAACATCGAGGAGAAAGCGCAGCCGCTGGGTGATCTCTTTCAGAAGTTCTTCGGCGATGAGAGCGTCGGTATCGCTAAGAGTTAGGTGTTGGAAGAAGGTGTAGCACTGCTGCACCGTCATATCGGTGATCTGGCTGATGCTCTTGCCGCTAAGCAGTGTGGCTCCTGGGTAAGCTTTGAGGCGGGTGCCATGGCATTCGGGACAGGTCTGCACCGTCATCAGCTTGAGCATCTTGTTGCGGTAGCTGTCGCTGGTGGCATCGCGGAAGCGCTGCTGCGCTTCGTTGAGAACTCCACGCCAAGCGACGTAGTCACTCCAGGTAGCGCCTGTCTCGGGATGGACGAAATTCATCCGCGTGTACTTCTT
>CAMFKD010000147.1 GCA_945957095.1 uncultured Chlamydiae bacterium | reverse complement strand
AGCCAGGTATGCGCGTACCTGGTTTGGTCGTGGCTACTGAAGAGCTTCTCCAAGAAATAGAGATCGACAAACCGCTAGAACAGGTAGCCAACGTTGCGCACCTCCCAGGCATCGTCGGCTATAGCATCGCCATGCCAGACATCCACTGGGGCTATGGCTTCCCTATCGGCGGCGTCGCTGCCATGGACGCTGACTCCGGTGTCATCAGCCCTGGAGGAGTCGGCTATGACATCAACTGCGGAGTGCGTTTGGCGATGGTGCCGGAGCTCTTTAGCAATGTCGACGCTAAAACACAGCAAGCGCTCTTAGACCGCATCTACAAGTTGGTGCCGTCTGGTGTGGGGCATGGCCATAAAACGCAAGGGTTGTCCGATCGCGACTACAAAGAACTCACTCTATTAGGCTCGCGTTGGTCTGTGCAGAAGGGGTTTGGTTTTCCCGTTGACCTGGAGCACACGGAAAGCAATGGCTGTATCGAAGGTGCTGAGATCGAGGCGGTCTCGGAATATACCAAAATGCGCGGTAAGGCACAGCTTGGCACGATAGGCTCTGGTAACCACTTTGTCGAAATAGGCACTGTCGATACGATCTACTTACCAGAGGTGGCAGAGGCTTGGGGTATTGTCCAAGGACAGATGTATGTGTTGATTCATTCGGGCTCGCGCGGCTTTGGCCATCAGGTGTGCCAAGACACCCTGAACACCTTCGTAAAACAGGGTTTTGCCAAAGGACTACCTGATAAGCAACTTGTGGCAGCGCCGATTCAAAGCGAAGCTGGACGGCAATATTTTAGAGCCATGGCGGCAGCTGCCAACTACGCCTTCAACAACCGGCAGCAGATCCTTCATGGTGTCCGCAAAGCCATCCAAGAGGTCTGCGGTATAGCGCCTGAAGAGGTCCGTCTCATCTACGACGTCTGTCATAACATCGCCAAATTTGAGCAACATGAGGTCGATGGGGTCTTAAGGCGCTTGTGTGTTCACCGCAAGGGAGCCACCCGCGCCTATGGTCCCGGGGCAAGAGAACTTAACCCTCTCTTCCGCCAAACAGGGCAACCGGTCCTAGTCCCAGGAGACATGGGGCGTGCTAGCCACTTGATGGTCGGCTGCGGCAACCCCCTCACCTGGTGCAGCGCCTGCCATGGTGCCGGACGCGCTAGAAGCCGGCACGCTTCCAAAAACGCGTGGGCGGGACGCGATCCGATCCACTACATGGAATGCCAACATGTGCGCGTCGCGGCTTGCTCCATGAAGACCGTCGTCGAAGAGATGCCCGACGCTTATAAAAATGTAGACACTGTCGTGAAAGCTGTTCAAGAAGCTGGGCTTGCTAACATGGTAGCGCGTCTCAAACCGCGGATGGTTCTGAAAGGGTAGCGGTATCTCCAGGCCTGTAGAGCCTTAACCGCAGCGAACCTCTCGGTTGTTGCTGGATGGTTGGAGGCCGGATCGCCTGACCTCTAAGCAACGCTTCAAACCGTGAGAATGATGCAGGGTGTAGCCGACCAAAAGTCGCCTGCATGAAAATGGATGAACCGGCGGGTTGCCGTCCTGTAAGCCAAAGATTGGGATCTTCTATCCACCGTTGAAAAAAAGTCTCAATAGCATGTGAGATGGGTTTGCCATCTTCCTCTAGGGTGAGGTGCAAAGCAATAAAGGGACGATCGCTGAAGTCAACTCCACACATAGCAGAAGAGGTCATATCTGCCACTGGGATCGCATTTACCTTTCCTGTGGCGTCAAGATACCCTTGTTTCCAGGGCAACACCGGAAGATTGAGCTGAGCGAGCAGGGGAGGCAGCTGACTTCCGATCAATTGACGGCGTCGTAGCTCTTTCGCATACCATTGCATTGCTAAGGAGAACGTCGTCAGAAACCCAGCTACGATATAGCTATCCCATAATAACTGTGAGGCCCCTTTGCTGCCGCAGTAACGGCTTGCCAGCCATGTCATGCTCTGAATGCAATCCAAACGAAATAATCGCGGTTGCAAATGGCAGAATTCGGTGCCGTGACTCATACAGACTGCTGGTAACATGAGATTGTTTTATTCCGTATTCATATAGTTAATAAACATAACTCATGTTACTTTATTTGGTTATTATTTACAACTATTCTTCCGCTGAACGCAGCGAGGCTTTGGAGTGCAAGCTTGCTTGCGCACTTCTGAGTAACTCCCAGGCAGGCGGGTTGTTCGAGAATGTTTGGCTAGGGCGGCGTTTCATGTACACCTCCAAAGCCTCGCTGCGCTCGGCGAAACATGTACTCTAATGCTGAACCATTGCCTTAAGCTTGGTCGCAGCAGCATCAGGCTTAGGTAGCTGATTGAGGAGATCAACCATTTCGATAGCAGCTTGAATCGCTTCAAAACCTTTGTTACCAGCCTTAGAGCCGGCGCGTTCGAGGCCTTGCTCAATGGTTTCCAGTGTGAGGATACCAAAAATGACTGGCACACCGGTATCGAGAGCTACTTGGTTGACACCAGAAGCGCTATTGCCTGCGACGTAATCAAAGTGTGTGGTCGCACCGCGGATGACAGCTCCTAGGCAGACGATGCTATCAAACTGGCCTGATTGTGCGAGGCGTTTGGCTACTAATGGAATCTCATGCGCTCCTGGAACCCACGCGACAGTAATATTGTCATCATCGACACCATAGCGTTGCAGGCCTTCTAGAGCACCCTGTAGGAGACCACGCGTGATCAACTCATTAAACCTGCTGACGACGATGCCGATACGCATATTGTGTTGCTGCAACTTACCGATATACTCGTGCATAGAATCACTCCTAGAGGTTGGGGATTGTGAGCAAATGTCCCAATTTGTTCTTCTTAGTTCTTAAGTAATGGATGTTGTGTTCATCAATAGTAGGTGTTACAGAAACACGCTCTACAATTTCTAAATCATATCCTTCTAGACCACCGTATTTATCAGGATTATTGGTCATAAGGCGCATCTTAGTGACACCAAGGTCGACCAAAATCTGGGCACCAATGCCATATTCCCTTGAGTCGACAGGCAGTCCCAACTCCACGTTAGCCTCTACAGTATCATGACCATCGTCTTGCAGGGTATAGGCACGCAACTTATGGCCGAGACCAATACCACGACCTTCGTGACCGCGTAGATAAACGAGCACTCCGGCTCCTTCTTTAGCGATATGCTCCATGGCGTAGTTGAGCTGCCAGCCGCAGTCGCAGCGACGTGAGTGAAAGACATCGCCGGTTAAGCACTCGGAATGGACGCGAACGAGGACGCTATCTCTATCGGCGATGTTGCCTTTCACAAGGGCCATATGCTGGATGCCGTCAAGTGTAGACTCAAAGACATAGGCTGTGAAATCGCCAAGATCGGTAGGAATGCGCGCTGACGAGATACGTTTGACCAGCTTCTCACGCTTACGACGATAACGGATAAGGTCAGCGACAGTTAAGAAGGCAATATGGTGCTCCTGTGCAAAGGCCTTGAGAGTTTGTCCGCGTGCCATGCTTCCATCTTCTTGAACCAACTCGCTGATGACGGCCGCTGGATAGAGCCCGGCCAAGTGGCACAAGTCGATCGACGCTTCGGTATGGCCAGCGCGCTTCAGAACGCCACCCTCTCGATAACGCAGGGGAAACATATGTCCCGGGCGAGCGAAGTCTTCTGGTTTGCTGCTAGGATCTAGCAAAGCCTTGATGGTAGCGGCGCGATCGCTGGCTGACACGCCAGTGGTCGTTCCGTGGCGGTAGTCTACCGAAATGGTGAAAGCCGTGCGGTTAACCTCAGTATTATTCTCTACCATCTGCTTAAGGCCTAACTCTTCCAGCCTCTCGCTTGTCATCGGCATGGTTAAGATGCCTCCGGTATGACGTACCATGAAAGCGACAGCTTCCGGTGTGATCTTTTCTGCGGCGATGATCAAGTCGCCTTCGTTCTCCCGGTCTTCGTCGTCGGCGACGAGGACAAAGCGTCCTGCTTTGAGGGCTGCGACAGCATTAACAACGGGAGCGTCGACATCGGATGGAAGAGATTGGATGCGCATAGCGTACCTTTGCTATATAGTAGTGGCTGAGGTAACTATCATGCCGGATAAGAAGCAAAATGTCGAGTTCTCCATTCTCGATGAGATCTATGGTCGTGAGGCATATCCGTCGGTAAGGGATAGCGTCTCCATCGTCAAACCTGGAGATGCCACTACCCCTGGGCTTGAAGAAGCCGTTCGACGCTTTCCCCTGGCCTGCCTGCCTATGCTGCAAGACAACCAGATAGGGGAGTGGGGAAGGCGCTCCCGACTGTTACATATCATCCTATCGTTTCTGACATGTGCTATCAGTAACACAACGTACCGGGAAATCAGTGATGTCGACGTACCCCGCACACTCGAACTCATCAACCAGATAGCAGAGGAATCTGCTTGGACTCTACCCTTTAAGGCCTTTCTCATCCATAGTTTGATGGCTTTCGTCTTGGCCTATCGCGATCATCGCTATATACGCCAGCACAATTCTATTATTTGGATGCCTGTCTGGAATCAAGGAGCTGTGTCGTTAAAAGAATGCCGCCTAGATCAAGAAATAGAGTTGTGTCAGGGGGCCGTCGCTAGGCTCTTTGTTCCGGTTGACGCAGAGGGGAGTCCCACCTGCCTTTTCCATGGGACCGTCTTTTGGGGTGAGGCTAAGGGGATTACCATCACGGATGACTTTAACCCATTTGGCGTTGGATACGAGATCCGCATGGCTGCCAAGCAAGCATTAAAAAGAGTGTTATCTCAGTATCCTCAGAAAGCTATAGTAATCGGCCAAAGTCTAGGGGGAATCTTAGCTACCGGTTTGGCTGTCGACCTACCTGACCTTGTGGATACTGCCGTGGCCTTCGGTTGCCCTAGGCCCTCGCTCACCATGGTCAAGGAGTGGGAACAAGTATGCTTTCAGCCGTCTGCACCGCGCATCTACACTTTCTTTGGCTCCTTTGCGGGTCGTGTTGATCCTGTGATTTTAATAGGAGGGATGTGGATTGGGCGTGTCTTCACCGTAGACTATGTGCAAAAACGCGATCCGATTTCCCGCCATACAACCATCTTGCCCCTGTCGCTGCAGATGACCATCCGCGAGCTTGATGTTGATGTCGCCAATACCACTGGTTGGTTGCAGACAAACAGAGCGCGGTTCGCACAAAAAGTGATCGCCAGCACACTCTACAGCATGCTGGCGACATTGTTTGGTTGCAGCCGACTCTACTACTGGTCCTCCGACGACCAGCTATAAGCCGCTAGGGTAGCGGTCCCTATGGCGATAAGGGCACCGAGGAGTATAGAACCGAAGATATACACCTTGCGTGCTGTACTCATCACTGGTGCTGTTTGTACTTCTTCTTGCACTTGAGGTGACTGTTCTTCCATTTGTGCCTGCTCTTCTACTTCCAGGTCGTCTAGCCCAGGCTCAACAGGATCTCTAATATCATCTAGTTGCTGACTAGAAGAAGAGTCTCCCTGATCGGAATACGATTCCTCGGTCGCCTGCTGAATTAGGAGAACAGGAGAAGATGGCTCTTCATGATGTTTAGAGTGTCCAATCCCACCGATAAACGAAACTGTCTGGGGTGCTATCACCGGCAACTGAACATATTTTGTGGCTCCAATAACAGCCCCCTTCACCACATCCTCGCCCATTAGCTTCAAGGCTCTACCAGTCTTCACTTTCCTTTCCAATACCAACTGAGCTGCTTTCGGCGTGCCCACTACCTTTTCCTTAGCAGATGAAAAGCCTAATCGTAAAGAGTGGTAGATTAACCTTGCAGGTCCTGCCAAGAACCCTTTGCCAGATGAGCTGGCTGCTGCTCGTGCGCCGACCTGTCCTTTCAGCCCGCCCTTCTTCAGCTCTTTGCTTACAGCTTGACCCTCTTGTTGAGAGTAAGAACGCATGGAATGTCTGTAGTGATCTTGAAGTTCTCCTCGACTCATACTATGAGGACTAAAACTTGATGATTGCATATAGCATCTCCTTTTGTTGTTTATTATTTTTTTTATAACTTGATTATAACAAATAAATAATTTAATTTCAATAAATATTTAATTTTTATTTTACTAAGAACTGACATTACAGCTAAAGATAGAGATTGCCAGCAATTCCCGCTGGGGTTTTGAACGACAAAAGGCGAAATCTACCACAGAGCCCACCGAGATCACAGAGAG
>CAMFKD010000146.1 GCA_945957095.1 uncultured Chlamydiae bacterium | reverse complement strand
CCCCTCTCTGTGCGCTCTGTGTTCTCTGTGGTAAAAATTTTAGCGGGAACTGCTGGCACACGGGCTCGGGCTCGGGTTTTTATCCCATGAACGACTACTGCTTTCGCGCTTCCGTTGTAATGCCTAATTTGGTAGTCTGTGCCCTCCTTACGTGGCAATAGAGTGGGCTCTTATTTATGTCGACACACAGTGCTCCTTATATCATCGTTACTGGAGGAGCGGGCTTTATTGGTTCGGCCCTCATCAGGTACATGAATGACTTAGGCGTGACCAACATCATTGTTGTCGATGACCTCGGAACTGATGGCAAGTGGGTTAACCTCGTTGGCAAGCGCTTTGTCGATATTATTCCGGTAGAGAGGCTGTTTAGTTGGCTTGATGGGCGCCACTCGTTGATCTCTTCTTTTGTGCACCTAGGAGCATGCAGCAGTACTGTAGAACAAGATGCTAGCTTCTTATTGGAGAATAATTATCGCTTTACGCAGCGTTTGGCTGAGTATGCGTTGAACCATGGCAAGCGCTTCGTCTACGCCTCTTCAGCAGCTACCTATGGCGATGGCAGCATGGGTTTTAGTGATGACGAGGATGCTTTAGAGACCCTTCATCCGCTCAATATGTATGGCTATTCGAAGCACCTTTTTGACCTCTGGGCTAAAGGACAAGGAGTTTTAGATCAGGTTGTCGGCCTAAAGTACTTCAATGTATTTGGGCCTAATGAAGCGCATAAAGGACGCATGGCCTCCGTGATCACTAAAATGGTGCCTAACGTTCAACAGGAAGGGGTGATACGGCTATTTAAGTCCTCAGACCCTGCTTCCTTTGGCGATGGCGAGCAGAAGCGCGATTTTATCTATGTTAAGGATGCCGCTAGGATGACGTATGCCTTCCTAAAGAACGATAAAGGCGGTATCTATAATGTCGGTCGTGGTGTTCCCGAGACGTGGAATAGCTTAGCGCGCGGTGTGTTTAAGGGCTTAGGGGTCGCAGAGAACATTCAGTATATCGAGATGCCCCAAGATCTCGTTGGCAAGTATCAGAACTATACCTGTGCTGATATGGCTAAGACCCAGGCAGCATTGGGTTCGGATGCTGTTTGTGATCCGTTAGAAGTGAGTGTCATCGAATACGTAAAAGATTATATCGTACCGGGTAAAACATGGTGAGATTGGTTGGTAGACTGGGACGTCTCAGCACATCGAAGATCCTAGTAGCAGGGGATCTGCTCCTCGACACCTACACGATAGGTAAGGTCAATAGAATCTCTCCTGAAGCTCCAGTGGCTGTATTGAAGGTACATCAAGAAGAGCATCGTCCTGGTGGTTCTGGCAACGTCATCTTGAATTTGCGCTCGCTGGCGGTCGATGTTGTGGCCTTAGGGCGAGTAGGTGCTGATCATGCTGGCGAACTGCTGAAGAAGAGTCTATTCGCTGAAGGGGTTGATGTGTCGGCTGTGGTCGTGCAGGAAGGCGTTCCTACTCCCGTCAAGAACCGTGTTATCGCTGAAAACCAACAGATCGTCCGTGTTGACCGAGAAGAATCCATTCCATTGTCTCCAGATCTAGAACAGCGGTTGATTGCCTCTATCCCTAAACTGCTGTCCGGTATTGATCTTGTTGCCATCTCAGACTATGGCAAGGGGTTCTTTACTCCACGTTTGCTTGCAGCATTGATCTCTCATGCTAAGCAGATGGGGATCCCTGTTTTAGCAGATCCTAAAGGCATCGAATTTAAAAAATATAGCGGTGCGACGATCATCAAGCCCAACCTCTCTGAAGCGATCGCGGCATCAGGTTTGTCACACGATGCACCCTTGAGTGATGTCGCAGCCAAAATCTTGGGGATCACAGCAGCGGAAGTGCTCATGATCACGCGATCACAAGATGGTATCTCGCTCTTCTATCAGGAGGGCCACCGGGAGGACTTCCCTGTGCGTGTCCGAGAGGTGCGTGATGTCACGGGGGCAGGAGATACAGTGCTGGCGATGCTAGCGTGTGCTTTAGCGAGTGGGCTCTCTATCTCGGAGGCAGCGCAACTTTCTAATGTTGCTGCAGGGATAGCCATTGAGCGTTTTGGCTGTGCTCGGGTCTCCCTAAGCGATATCGCGCGTCGCCTGCTCGATACCGATGTGGCTAACAAGGTGTTTGACGAAGAGCATATCTTTGCTTTGCAGCAGGCACTAGAAGGACATAAGGTAGCTGTGATCGGTCTGAATTCCGACGATGGCCTCTCCCCGCGTACCTTCACACTCATGCGAGAAATTGCTCAGCGTGAGAACTGGGTTCTTATCGTCTACTTACGTGATTTGGAGCCCGATGCCCACCTTGTCGATATGCTTGTCTCGCTCAGCGAGGTGGATTTCATCATCTTAAAAAGTGAAAGCTTGCGTCATCTCTGCAGCTGTATCGAACCCGATGAAGTCTTCCTTGTCGAAGGCAGAGAGATACGTCCTCTCCGTCATAGCGGCGAGCTCGTCTCAGTCTAATGCTAATAGAAAATTGTTGAAAAAGCGGCAATCCACTATGTATTAGGTAACAAGGAGGGAGGCGATGACAGACCAATCAGCCTTTATGTGGAAGTGCCATCCTGAATCAGAAAAGCTTCTGCTTCAGCTGCTTGAACAAGCTTGTCAAGCTAACCGTTCCATTTCTGCACTGCGGGATGATTTACTGCATAAGACGAGCACCCGCCTGTTTGACTGGTTAGATCATCTCGTTGTTGGGAATAGCCAACGCGTTGTCGCCGAACTCGAGAACGTTGGCTTTGTGTCGCAAGGGGCTGGTCCTTCCTATCGTGTTTATCATCATCCCGGAGCGCAGCTACCCAACGTCATCGTCAGGGACTATCCCGGTGATGTCAGTGGCGTCGCTATTAAGGTGGAGAGCATCTCCGATTATCTCATGGTGCGTGGTCAGCAAGCTGTGATAGAAGGCAGTCCTCTCAGCAGCTATCGCCGTTGTGCTGTTGCAGTCGATGATGGTGTATCGCTATGGGCTGTGGAACGCCGTGGTACACGCCAGATGGAGCCGACCTACTTTGACGATGGCTATGTTCAGCGCTATCTAGCCGCCAAAGAGTTGTGGAAGAGCCGTCCAAGAGCCTTAGAAGATGAAGATCAATCCATCGCCGCCATGCTGCATACGGCACAAGAGGTGGTGAACAGTCTCGGACGGGATATCGCCGCCTGGGTAGTCTTAGAGGTAGAGCGCGAGCTCTGGCAATCGCGCAATAGGGCTGGTCAGGTACAGAAGGCACGTCAGGATGCCCTAGGAATGGGGTGGGCTAACCACGATCACCATACCTTCCGCTCTTCGCGCCGCCACTTTCCTTCTCTCGTACGTCTCTTCGAGATGCTGGGATTTCACTGTCGTGAGCGCTACTATGCAGGCCAAGAGGCGGGATGGGGTGCGCAGGTGATGGAGAACCCTGTCTCTGGTTTGGTTCTCTTTCTGGATGTCGACCTTGTGCCTGAAGAGGTCGCTGTCGACTTCGCGCATCAGTCCATTCCCGAAATCGATAAATACAATACCGTCGGTCTCTGGTGTGCTTTGCATGGCGATTCCATCCTGAGGGCTGGTATGCATCATCTCGAAGCACAGTTTTTCTTCGATGAGCTGACCAAAGACCTCGCTCATCATGATGTGGGGATGATGGAACCATTTAGTTCTTTTTCTTACCTACGTCAAGCCTTTACCAAAGGGGAAATGTGGCCTGTGCCACCAGGGCGTCTCGCAGCTTTAGAACGTTCAGGTAAAGTCACAGCTGAGCAGATTGCACGCTTTAGGAAGGAGGGGGCTGTTGGCAGCCATCTGGAAAACCTGCAGCGACGCGAAGGTTATAAAGGCTTTAACCAGAAGAATGTTAGCGTTATCATCGATAAGACAGATCCGCGTAAGGTTCATGCCGACGCATTTTAGTTAGCACGAAAGCGGTGACGGCAATGGCATCGGCGGCAAGGCCAAAGAGCAGAGAGGCCACTCCATAGTGCAGGAAGGCTAACGCTAACGACGTTGCCAAAGCGGCAGCGCGCAGCATCCTTCCGTAGTTGTGTTGAGGGGTTGAGATCTGCTCGATAACAACCAACACTTCACGCAGCAGCAAGAGCGCCCGTGCTTCGATGCTAAACGTTTGGACGACAGTCTTGGAAAAAGGCAAGACTAGTCCAGTCATTCCACCTGATAGGCTGATTTGTCTGGAATAGGCAGCGATCAA
Source organism: uncultured Chlamydiae bacterium (assembly GCA_945957095.1). Lineage (GTDB taxonomy): Bacteria > Chlamydiota > Chlamydiia > Chlamydiales > JAJFMA01 > CAMFKD01. The sequence goes on along the minus strand of CAMFKD010000146.1, from coordinate 2,085 downwards.
TCCAATTGGGATAGCCGCATATTGGACGATGTCTCTCACCATCCCGACGTATTCCCGTAATGTTTTGACCTGATGGTTAGGGGGCGGAATAGGAAGAACGATCCTCCCTGCCATGAAATCTTGATCGATACGCAGCCAGTTCAGTGTGACTTCAGTGCATTTGATGAGGGAAAAAAGTGCTGTCGCCTGAACTAGCTTCGCTAGTCGGCCGGCACATTTTAAGCCGTCAACAATGCTTTTAAGCAGCTCCTCTTCCGCAGTGCGGGCTGGAGGAAACAGGTTTGCGTCAACAGAGTACATCATCCGCACTATGTTACCAGAGCGTTCTACAGCGCACAAGTGGCGAGAGGTTCAAGCAGCACTTTACTGCAAATGTTAAAATATGTTATCTTATAAGCAGAAGCATTTATGAGAGTGAAGCAGATGAAACAGCAAAGACATACCCCATCCCGTCTGAATTTTGAGTTTCCAGAAGAGGCGCGTAAGCATCTCAAAATGGCCGCTATTAGGTTGGGTGTTAGCGTAAAAGAGTTGGCCACAGAGGCTATTTTAGAAAAATTAGAAACACTCGAATTGCAAGAAGAAAGCGAGGCCGCTGAGCAGGCGTTAGCACGTCATCTTGCCAAAGGCGGAAAAACGATTTCTCATCAAGATATGATGAAGAAGTTAGGTTGGAATGACCTATAGCTTAGCGTACGATATCGACTTGGAAAAAGTGTTGCGAAAGGTTCCTAAGCGCGATGCTAAATCTATAAAAGAAAAGATTGAAAATTTAGCCGTTAATCCTAGACCCCATGGTGCGATTAAGCTTTCAGGGAAAGAGCTATATCGTGTTCGGTGTGGTGATTATCGGATTGTCTACAAAATATATGATGACAAACTTGTCATTCTTGTCTTGTTAGTAGATGGTAGAAAGGATGTTTATAAACAGTTAGGTTAACAACAATCCTTTTTGGCTTACAAATTTTCTCAAAAGTGAAAGCTTGAAGCCAGCTCCTTGCGCGAAGCGCTCTGGAGTGCGGCGCTCCGCGCAGCCCTGTTATTTAATGGATGGGCATACATCAGGCTAAGCATACCAAGGCTGCGCTCTCTTAGACACACCTATTCGATCGTCTTGCTAAGCATACCAAGGCTGCGCGGAGCGCAGCACTCCAGGGCGCTTCGCGCAAGGAGGGAGGTTTAGTAATATAAAAATAGTTTTATTGAAAATAATTGTTTATTATAGTAAAATGTTTATTAAAACAATAAATAATATGGTGTCGTATGGAGATTGTTAGTGGTTTTGAAGACGGTGGCGTTGAACAAACCTACATGTACGAAGGTGCTGAGGTGGATCGCTCTTCTGGTGGATCAGGAGGGATCGGCACGTTGGCGGCTGAGACCTTGGCAAACGCACCATCAGGGACAAAGCGCAAGCGTTCTTTTAAAGTGGAAGGACCTCGCAAAAAGACCAAGATCAGCTCCTCTGATAAACGCATGAAGGCGCTTAGACGGCAGGTGCTAACCTTGCAAGAGGCTTATCGCACCGGCTTCCACAATCCGAAGGCTAGAGGTGATATTTCTCAGCAGTTGGCAGGCATCCATGAGCTGATTGGGCGAGTGAGACATGAGATCGCAGGGGATATCAGCGAACTGAAGAAGTACGGTCCCAAACATATGAACAACGTGCTGTTGGAAAGGCTAGCTCAAGCCATTGCTCTTCCAGGTTTGAAGGTTCCACCCTCACAAGGCATCGATAGCGATAAGATTGTCGCATTTTTGCGTCAGCAAGCTCCAGAGGTCTTTGACCTGATAGCGGTTCTTGATCAACTCTTTGACGCCCACACAGGTGAAGAACGTTTTCTGGATACTCCAGAAGCTAAGAAATTACTGGCAGAGATCGACGAGGCGATAGCCAAAGCTTTTAGTGCGGAGAACGCATTTGAATTGCTGGCGCCTCCTGAAACGATGGAGCAGTTCTTAAAATGGGTGAAGGATTCTAACGACTACCTGATGGTGCGCAGCACTGGTGCTGAAGACACTAAAGAGGCAACCAACGCTGGCGGAAATATCAGTAAGGCTTATGTCGCTGCGACGAAGCAAGCG
>CAMFKD010000145.1 GCA_945957095.1 uncultured Chlamydiae bacterium | reverse complement strand
GTTGACGACCTGCTGTTGATAGCGGTGAAACTGGTCAGAAGAGGTGCCCTGTTCGGCTTCGGTGTAGGCGATTAGGAAGCCAATGTCGTCATCCGGGATAAAGTCTGTCGGCAATATTTTGAATAGGATGGCGCTGACGATAACGCTTAAGCCACCGATAGTAAGCATTGTCTTGCGATGGTGGATCACTTTTGAGAGAGCTGCTTCGTATCCTTTGAGCATCCAATCATTTAGGCGCCTTGATAGCGATGCTGCATATCCTTCTTGCATTTGATCATGAGGTGGGATGAAGAAACGGCAGAGCGTAGGCGTTAGTGTGAGAGAGATGATCCCTGAAGCCAGTGTTACAATGACCAACGTAATAGCAAACTCTTGAAATAATTTCCCGATTAGTCCTGCCATAAAGATGATCGGAATAAACACCGCGAGTAGCGATAGTGTCATCGATACGATGGTAAAGCCAATCTGTTTGGAACCCTCTAAGGATGCTTCCAGAGGAGCTTTACCATCTTCTACACGACGGACGATGTTTTCTAGCACGACGATGGCATCGTCTATGATGAAGCCGATGGCCAATGTCAGCGCAAGTAGGGATAGGTTATCGAGGGTGTAACCGATTGGTTGGATGACAGCAAAGGTAGCTACAATGGACATGGGCATGACGAGTGATGGGATGATCGTTTCGCGGACCTTGCCCAGATAGATAAAAATGACCAGCACGACCAGTAGAAATGCGATTAAGAGTGTGAGTTGGACATCGGCAATCGATTCTCGGATCGACAGGGAGCGGTCGAAGACGATCTTCAGGTCTAGGGCACCGGGGAGCTGACTGCTGATTGATGCAATGAGTTCGCGAACGGCATCGGCGACCTTAACAGCATTGGCACCGGGTTGTCGTTGCACGGCGAGTGTGACGCTGGGTTGGTCCACCTGTCTATCGATATAGCGGCGCATTGCGCGGTCTTGCTGGAGGCTGTCGACCGTCGTTGCAATGTCTTGGAGGCGGACTGGTCCTCCATTTTTGTAGGCAACGATCAAGGGGTCATAGGCATTGGCGGTGATTAATGCGCCATTATCATAGATAGTGCTAGCGGTGTAGTCTCCGTCGAATTGTCCCAATGGCTGGTATTGGTTGCCATTGTTTAATGCATCAGCAACATTGCCTTGGGTAATGCCAAGGTAGGCTAATTGTCCTGGATCAACCTGTGCGCGCACTGCGGAGGGAGAGCCGTAGACCAAGACTTGGGCTACTCCTTCGATGATGGAAATGCGCTGTCCTACAAAGGTATTGGCGTAATCGTACAGTTCGCCTTGACGCATGGTCGGTGAAGTGACGGCGATGTACATGATGGGTGTCGCAGAAGGGTTGATCTTTTTGAAAGTGGGTTGTTGTGGAAGATCCGGAGGCAGTTGTGGCCGTGCGGCTACAATAGCAGCATCCACATCGACTGCGGCAAGATCGAGGTTCTTGTCGATCTCAAACTGAAGGATAACACTGGTAGATCCCAATGTGTTGGCTGAGGTGACGTATTTGATCCCAGGAATCGTCATAAATTGCTTTTCAAGGGGTGTCGCCACCGTGTTAGCCATCGTCACCGGATTGGCACCCGGAAATGGTACTGTGACGGTAATCGTCGGGTAGTTGACATCTGGCAGGCTGCTCACAGGGAGTTTAAAATAAGCGGATAGGCCCAGGACGAAGACAGTCAAGGTCACTAACGTCGTCATCACAGGTCTTAAAATAAACGGAGCCGAGAGGTTCATCAATCCTCCCAAGCCAAGTTTTTACCACCTTGCTGGGGTAGATAGACTTTTGAGCCTGGGCGCAAATTGACGGTGCCTTTGGTGATGACTTTATCCCCTTTTTTTACACCGGCATCGATGACGATGCTGTGGTTTAACTTGGGACCTTTTGTCACTTTGCGATACTCAACCGTAGAGGTATTCGCGTCGTATAGATAGACAAAAGGGCCTTCTTGTCCAATCTGGACAGCCTCTTCAGGAACTAAAATAGCGTTCTTTTGGGTCTTGAGCTGTAACTTAACCTGAACATACTCGCCTGGCCACAGAAACTCGTCATCATTTTTCGCCTGTCCTTTTAGCAGCACGGTTCCCGTCGTTTGATCGATATGGTTATCGACGAAGAAGATCTCGCCTTCTCGTGGCCGGTCGGAATGCTGGGGTAGGATAGCGAGAAACTTGAGTGTTCCACTCTTCTGTGCATCTTGGACCCTAACAAAGTCACGTTGAGGGATATTGAAGAAGACTTGAATGGGTTCGATTTGCCTGACATCTGTGATGAAGTTAGGATCGTTGGCAACGACCAAGTTGCCGATGTCAATGATGCTTTGGCTGATTTTACCTGTAACAGGAGAGACAGGTCGACACCACTCGACATTCAGTTCTGCGGCTTCGATATCGGCTTTATCGCTGAGGACCTGACCTTCAGCAGCTTGTACATTTGCTTGGTACTGTTCGTAGTTAAGCTTGGAGATGTAGTCTTTGTTCGCTACTTCCTTATATCGCTCTAAAGTAATCTTAGCGTACTCTAAAGCTGCTTCGTCTTTGAGAAGAGCTGCTTTAGCTCTATCGAGGGCAGCCTGATAAGGACGTGGATCGATCAGATAGAGGGGGTCGCCAGCCCGCACGTATTGACCCTCTTGTACGTATGTTGTCTTCAGAATGCCAGTGACCTGTGGACGTATTTGGATTTCCAATGGCGATTGCACAGAGCCGATGGCTTCAATATAGATGGGGACGTCAGCCTCGATTGCTTCGCCAATCGCCACAGGATAGCTACGTTCTGGGGGAGCTTTATCACCTCTACCGCAGCTGGTGACTGCCAATAATAGGATGAAAAACGCTAGGCTTTGTAAGGCGTTCATCTCAGAAACAGTACCTCGCGTCGATTCTCAAATAGGAGTTTATTACCACAGAGTTCACAGAGAACACAGAAAAAAATGAAAAGATCAAAGATTTTTGTACATGTTCACCTAATACTCCTTGGTAAAAACATTAACGGGAATTGCTTCACTTTGTTAAGGTTGTTGCAAAAGGAGATGACATGGCAAGGATCACTACCCTTTTCCTAGACTTAGGTGGTGTTGTCTTAACCAATGGTTGGGATCATAACCAAAGGCACCAGCTCGCCAACCAATTTGGTCTGGACTGGGATGACTTTGAGCGACGCCATTCTTGGATCTATAACTTGCATGAAACAGATAAGATCACCTTGGATGAGTACTTGCAGCAAGTGGTATTTTGGCAAGCCCGTGATTTCAGTCTTCAGCAGTTTAAGGCTGCGATGTATGCTCTATCGCAGCCTTACACCGATATGCTGCAATTTGTGTACAACCTTAAGAAGCAGCATGGGCTAACCATTGCTTTGACTAGCAATGAAGGCCGTGATCTTGCTGATTACCGGATCAAAACGTTTGATCTAGGGGCTTTTGCCGACTATTACTTTGTCTCGTGTTACATCTATTATCAGAAGCCTGATCTCCACTTCTATAAGATTGCATTAGATGTCACGCAAGTGGCCCCAGAGTCGGTACTCTATATCGATGATCGTGAAAATGGTATTAAGGCAGCTTCTGCTCTAGGCATACGTGGTATTGTGCACAAAGACTATACGACGACCAGCCAACAGGTATTGGCGATGCTATCGTACATGTTATAGGAGGAATACGCTATGACAACCGTGTCCACTTGTCCTATCTCTGGTGAAACGCCTGCGGAGGAGCGCATCAACGCTTGGACACATCTGCTAGGGTTGATCTTTGCCTTTATCGGCTGGGTGGTGTTGCTATGGCGTACAGCATACGCTGGAGACACCAAACACCTCATCAGTTGTTCGGTGTATGGGATGACGCTGGTGTTGCTCTATGCTGCGTCAACCTATTATCACTCTTGTCGTAGCCTGTCCCAAAAGCGACTCATGAGGGTGGCCGACCACGCCTGCATCTTTCTCTTCATTGCCGGTACCTATACGCCTATTGCTGTGGGTCCTTTGCATGAAGTAGGGGGGTGGCAGCTCCTCTATCTTGAGTGGGGTATTGCTCTTGTCGGCGTGACTTTCAAACTGTTCGCAGTGGATAAGTTTCGTGTTCTGTCGACCGTCGCTTACGTTGCCATGGGGTGGTTGGTTGTCTTTAACCTTCCTGCTTTGATGGATGTGATGTCTCTCCCAGCGTTCACCTGGCTGGTAGCTGGGGGTATTGCCTATACCTTAGGTGTCTTGTTCTACTTGTGGGATTCTCTTCCCTTTAACCACGCTGTCTGGCACCTTTTTGTTTTAGGCGGGAGCGCTTGTCACTACGCAGCGATCTACTATGTAGTGTGATTAAGTTGCTCCTTGTTAGTATATACTGATAGATTAAACGAAGGGATATATCATGGCTTATCAACCTAAGATTCTCGCTTTTGCAGGCAGCTTAAGAAAGGATTCTTTGAACAAGAAGCTCGTCAAGATTGCCATCAAAGGCGCTGAGGAGGCAGGGGCTAAGGTCACCTATATCGACCTTAAGGATTACCCTCTCCCCGTCTATGATCAAGATATCGAAGATAGCCATGGATTGCCAGAGAATGCCTTAGCTCTTAAAAAGCTGATGTTGGAGCATGATGGTTTCTTGATTTCTTGCCCAGAATACAATAGCTCGATGTCGGCGGCCTTTAAGAACCTCATCGACTGGACTTCCAGGCAAGCCACTCCAGACGAAGTTTATCTGTGCTGCTTCATCGACAAAGCCGTCACTCTCATGAGCGCTTCGCAGGGAGCTCTTGGTGGCTTGAGGGGCTTGGTACACGCTAGAGCCATGTTGGGTAATATCTTTAGTCTAGTTCTGCCTGCGCAAAAAAGCATTCCCAACGCTGCTGGGGCTTTTGAACCGAATGGGGATCTCAAAGATCCTAAAGCGCAAAAGGATGTTAAAGAACTTGGTGCTACCCTTGCAAAGTTTCTCGCTAAATACAAAGCTCCTTAGTGGTACATGTACCCTTAGTGAACCTATAGCCCCAAGATGCCGTTTAAGGGTTCCACGACATAGCGCCATAACAAGGCGTAGACGATGGGGGCCACAAGCAACGGGGCGTAGTGGAGCTGGCTTGGTAGGCCGACAAGTTCTGGTATGTGTACCCATAAGACGGCTACAAGCGCGACCAATAGGCCAAGGATAGCTCCAGTTAGCAGTAGTTTGACGCTAACGTTACCTGGGAGATGATCCTTAAGAAAACTAAAGTAAAAGACGTTCCACAATCCCCAAATCCATGGCATAAAGAACATCAAATGTGTGTGTGGATGTGTCGTCATTCCCATCTTCCATGCGATCAGCAGAAGGATAGGAAATAGAATACCAGGTAGGACCATCCCGGCAATAAATGCACGTAGATGTTTCATAGGGACCTCCAACGGGATACAACAATAAGCAGGGGCTTCTAAAGAAGCCCCTGCGCCACATGCTCGTCTTGCGACGGGCCGGGCAGACTATCTCTCCTTATCACATAGGGAGATATCGGTTGCTACCTTATTCAGATTTTTGCATGTCCATGTGTGGGCAATCATCTGTTTTAGGTTGCTCAGACCCGCTTTTTTCCATTGTGGTATCTGGTGTTTTGGCCGTTGTTTCTTGCGGCGTCATCTGTTCGGTTTTCATCTCTTTGCCGGCTTCCTCGTCACCATAGAGCAGATGGGACATGGGTGCCAGAGTGAAACCCGACGATAGCAAAACCAACATGGCGAGTCTCTTGTTCATAATATTGCCTGTTCTTACGTATTAATAAGACAAATAGTTATTGGGAACATCTCCCAACGAATTAAATTATAGTGTCTTGTGTATTTATTTATTAAAAAAAATACTATAAACATCATTAATAATTGTATTGACAAATAAAAAATATTGCACAAAATTTCAAAAATTTGTATAATCACTTCAAAATTGATGAACAGAATACATTAAAGGAGAGGTATTATGATTCAACACCCATTAGATCCATCACTCGGATCCCAGGATAGCTTCTCATCACAAAAGCTCGCTTGCTTGCTCGAGGAAACTAGTAGGTCAGCGATACAGTCTCGTGCATTGGTTGCTCTTGCGCCTTTAGTAGCTGCTACAGTGGAAACTGCGGAAGTATCAGCAACTGTAGGAAAGGTAACAGATACAACTGTAAGAAAGACAATAGCTACTGTTCTTCCAAAGACAATAGCTACTGTTCCTCCATTGGGCCCTAATGCTACAAACGTAGACACAAAAGAGATTGTCTAGTGGCAGCAATTCCCGCTGGAGTTTTGAACGACAAAAGGCGAAATCTACCACAGAGCC
>CAMFKD010000144.1 GCA_945957095.1 uncultured Chlamydiae bacterium | reverse complement strand
ATATCTGACACTTGGATCGACACATCGGCTGCCGACACCATGGAAATCCCGACATGAGCGCCTGTAAGAGCTGGGGCATCGTTGATGCCATCGCCGAGCATGGCCACAACCTCTCCTTTGGTGCGCAGCTCCTCCACTACCTGCCTCTTTTCCAATGGCGAACAACCGGCCCTCCAAGAGGTAAACTGACAAGATTTGGCCACGTTGGCGACGGCGGCAACGGCGTCACCGGATATGAGAAGACTCTGAGCTGGGTGAACACCCTGGACAGCGGCAACCGCCCCTTCGCGCAAGCTGTCGCTCAAGACGATACGGGTTAGGCAGCGCCCCTCCCCAGCAAATAGTACGTGCGAGGCAATCCCGGCTGATCTGCCTATCTGATCAGGGAGCGGAGTCATTCCAAATTGCTGTAAGAGAGCCTCTGATCCCAGGTAGTACCATTTTCCTTGGCACATCCCGCGTAGTCCACGGCCTGGTAGCTCCTCCACCTGTTCCAATGCCACAGCTGGTTCCTGCAATGCGGCGGAAATCGCGGTGGATAGCGGGTGTATCGACTGCTTAGCTAGCCCCTGGACAATCTGGCGTTGCTCTCCTGTCAGCACATCCAAACCGCCGTGCACTTCAAAACGTCCTCGCGTTACGGTTCCCGTCTTATCGAAGATGACGCTCGTCTCTTTGCCGAGGTAACGTAAGCAAGCGCGATTACGTACGACAGCACCCATAGAAGCCAATGAGCTCATCAGTAGTGACTCCGCCAATGGCCCAGCGATACCGATAGAGCAAGGGCAGGAGATGACGAGAACAGCTACAGCTCGTAAGATCGCTGTTTCGAGGATTCCTTGCCCTGGCTCTGCTGTTCCCAACAAGAATGTTGCCACAGCCGTCGTGACAGCGATCGCGACAACAACGGGAACAAACCAGCGTGCGACAACATCGGCAGCGCGTACGTATCTGCCTTTATGTTGGAGATCATGCTCGACCATGCCCACGATTTGTTGCAGCATCGACTGCTCCTGCGTGGTCGCCACACGGTACACCAGGCGTCCTTGTCGGATCATAGTCCCGCTCAACACATCTTCACCGGCCTTCTTGGATACTGGCAATGACTCCCCTGTCATCAACGATTCATCGACGGTGGCCTCTCCCTCTACAACGACACCATCTAATACGATCTTTTCTCCTAGTAGCACGACTAATAGATCGCCAGGCTGTATCTCTTTCAGCCACACAAAGGATTCCGTTCCATCAGCTGCACGACGCCGCGCACGCCTAGGAAGATAACGGGCTAGCTGAAGCAATGACTCTTTAGCTGTAAATTTGGCACGCGTCTCGATGATTTTGCCTAAGAGAACGAAGGTAATGATCACCGCTAATGCATCGTAGTAAAGATGCAAATCGCCTAAAAATAATTCATAAGTAGAATAGCCAAAGGCAGCTAACACAGCTAAAGACACCAACGATTCCATTCCGTAAAAACCGGCACGCAACCCAGCCCAACCTCGTTGAAACAAGGGCCAAGAGCAGTAAGTCATGACCGGAAGCGCCATGGCAAACGAAAGCCAGGCAAAGAGAGGCGCAAAGCCAACAGCATCCGCGTCGAAGTAACTGGCATAGATCGGATAGGAAAACATCATGATATTGAGCGCACAGAAAGCCGCGATGACAAAGCGCAGGTATAGCGAGCGGCTAACCTTGCCTTCGACTCGGTCATCTAAAGCGACTGCATGGTAGCCCACCTTCTTGATGGCCTCGATGATAGCCTCTTTGGAGGTCTTCAAAGGAGAAAACTCGACAACAGCAAGGTCAGTCGTATAATCGACCGTACAGCGGTAAACACCCTTCATGTCTAGAGTGATCCATTCGATGACCTGTGCACAGCTAGGACACCACAGATCGGTGATCTCCAAATAGATCTTGTGTCGCTCCCCACTCTCATCGTCACTGCTACGGCGTTCCCGCAGCCTATCCAACAACGTTGGATTAGAGATCAAACCAGCATGCACCGCCCGCTGAAAAACAGGGCTTTCCTCGTAGTCTTCAAGCTCGTTGCGGGCTTTGAGAATATGAAAGACAGCATGACAGCCAGGACAGCAAAAGTGATGCCCATCGTCAACGATCGCATGCGACCGCGGAGATAGCCCGCATAAGGCACAAGCTGAATTAGGCGTTGTCGTCATCACTACCTCGGGAGCTGAACATACAATTCCCGTTAATTTTTTTACCACAAAGCACACTGAGAACACAGAGAGGGAAATGAAAAAACCTAAGTATAATCATTCCTATCATTCAAATCATGGTTCTTTCTGTCCTCATTTTTTCTCTGTGTTCTCACTATCCTCTGTGGTAAAAATTTCAGCCGGGATTGCTGAGATGTACACAATTCCTCCCTTTTGTTATGTTAACTCCATGAAATTCGACAACATACGCGCGTTTGACAAACACTTAGAAGCTTCTGCTCCCGGGCAGTTTGCGGATGTCTATCTCATTATCGCTAAAGAGCCTTACGACCGCACTGTCGCCGCAGAGAAAGCGGTCTCAGCTCTATTACAAGGCGCTAGCGCTGACTTAGCGCTCAAAACTTTGTCAGGTGATGAGTTAACCCTCAACGACTTGCTGGATGAACTGAATACCCTTCCCTTTCTATGCGACCACAAGGTGGTGTGGGTCCGTGACGCCGATAAGATGAAGAAAGCGATCATCAAGGCTCTCGAAGAGTACCTAGACAATCCCAATAGGCGTGTTAAGCTTGTGATGGTCGCCGAATCCGTTGCCGCTAACACCAATTTCTACAAGAAGTCAGAAAAAGCTGGTGTCATCCTATCAGTCGTTCCATTAAAGCCTTGGGAAAAGGAAAAGGAACTTCATCAGTGGGTATTAGCAGAAGTCGCGAAAGCAGGAAAAAGGATAGAACCCGCAGCAGCCCAACTTCTCGTTAAGCAGACGGGGCTTGACCAAGGCTTGCTAGCGTTGGAGTTAGAGAAACTCTTCTGCTATAGCGGCGACAGCCTCGATATCACGACAGCAGCTGTCATTGCTCTTTGCACCTGCATCGATGTCGACACGATCTTTCAACTATCGGAAGCAGTACTGCGGCGGGATCCGGCTAAATCGCTACTCATCGCCTCCCACCTCCTTGACAACGGCACAGCTCTGATCGCCATTTTAGTGCAGCTGCGCTCTCAGTTACAAACCGATTACCAGGTGTGCTCTATCCTATCTCGAGGCGGTACCCCACAGGATGTCTCAGCAGAGTTTCGCTACCTCGTAGGTCGCATCCTGACGCAACACATCGAGATGGCAACCGGCTACGGCATGGAGCGCTTCAAAAGAGGTTTGATTGCAATTGACGACGCCGAGCGTACCGCAAAAAGCAGTGTGATGGAACCTGAGTTACTATTGGAAACGCTCCTAATGAAGTTAACAGCATAGGCAAACATGAGTGATAAGAAAAAAGCCTTACTTCTCCTCCCTAACCTATTAGGAGAACAGCGGCACCACGAGCTATTTCTGCCAGCGAGCATTGGGCGCGCTGTGAAAACACTCGATGGCTTGATAGCTGAAAGCGAACAAGGTGGACGCCGGTTCTTAGGCTTGTTCGACATCGACAAGCCACGCCACCTCGTCCCCATCGCCCTCCTCAACGAACACACTGCTGACACCGACATCGACTTTCTCTTGCAACCTTTGGTGGCTGGCGAGCGTTGGGGATTGGTATCTGACGCCGGACTCCCTTGCGTAGCCGATCCCGGTAGCAAGCTTGTGAGGCGCGCACGGCAGCTAGGCATTCCCGTGCAAGCTTTCGTCGGACCATCATCATTGATGATGGCATTAATGCTATCGGGTTTACCTGGCCAACGTTTCACTTTTCGCGGCTATCTCCCCAAAGAGTCTAAAGAACGTCAAGCCGAATTACGCAAGCTAGAACAAGCATCTGCCGCTGCGCGGGCCACCCAGATTTTTATGGAAGCGCCTTACCGCAATAGCGCTACCTTAACCGACACTATTGCAACACTTAAAGAAAACACTTGGCTTTGTGTGGTCTGGGACCTTACACTGCCGACACAAGGGGTGGTATCATTGCCTGTAGGGCAATGGAGAGGAATGACATTGCCAAACCTAGACAAGAAACCAGCGGTATACCTAGTAGCTACAGAGGAAGCATTATGACGACAATTGGAATCATCGGTTATGGCAACATGGGGCAGGCCATCTATCATGTATTAGAGAAGGCATTTGGCAGCGATAAGCTGTACGTGGTAGATCCGCATGCTGAGAAGCTAAGTCACCTACCCAAAGGGCATGGCAGTGCAGATGTTGCTGCTGTTTTAGATAAGATCGACATCGTCATTCTAGCGGTTAAACCGCAATCCTTCGTCCAGCTCGCGACCAGCTTACAGATGCGTCTGAAAGGAAAAAAAATCTTCTCGATCCTAGCTGGAGTATCTCTAGCCTCACTGCAAAGTAATACCGGTGCCACCGATGTCGTCAGAGCCATGCCTAACCTGCCGCTGAAAGTGGGCCTAGCGCTGACAGCTTGGATCCCCTCTCAGAGTGGTGCTTGGGCGCTGCCGATCCTCAACGCATTGGGTGACGATCTCCGTGTTAGCAACGAAGACCTGTTAGATGCTGTCGGTGCCTTAAGTGGCTGTGGTCCGGCCTATTTCTTTTATCTATGCGAACTATTGGCTCGCAAAGCAGAAGCATTGGGCTTTGACAGCGAGCAAGCGCAGAAGATCGCCGAAGCAACCTTTGTAGGAAGTGCTGAGCTTCTCTCCTACGACATCAAATCAGCCTCAGAATGGCGCCAGGCTGTGACCTCAAAAGGAGGAATGACGGCTGCCGCTCTGGAACATCTGCAGAAGCAGGGCTTTGAGAAAACCTTCGATGAAGCTGTCGACCAATCTCTGCAGCGTGCTAAGGCTTTATCCTAAGCTTTTTCGCCGAGCGCAGCGAGGCTTTGCGCAAGCTTGCTTGCGCTTTCACTTTTTAGGAAGAAGTCAGGAGACAGGAGTCAGAATGTTAGGACTGCTTTCAAAGCGCTACTTCTTTCATTCCCTTCTACCCTTCCAGTCTCCTAAAAAATGAAAGCGCAATCTTGCTTGCGCACTCCAAAGCCTCGCTGCGCTTGGCGAAGGAAGGCTAAACTTTCCTTTTGTCCTTAAAGCTGTTATGCATTATAATACTTCCTTCCAAAATATCTCAAAATTTAACTTAGTTGTGACACCATGCCTTCCATTAATCCTCCCCTCCCCATTCACTCTTCATTAACTGAAAGCGTAGATCCTTCTATTGCAGAAGTACAACGTGCCTATGGGGATAAGCTTTGCCGAATGGTGGGTCCAGAAGTCCTTGCTAAACTGCCAAAGCTTACATGCGAAGAACTGGGAATCAGGGGAGTGCGAACAGATGAATGGTCTCCGATTACTCCAGAGCAACTAGTCGATAAAAACGGAATCTATCACTCCGCTGTACGCTTTCACGATCGAGGTTATCCCGGTCTTGCCATTCGTTGCCAAGATGAATCCGGAGTCCAGTGGGTCGAACTCATCCATTGCTACGGACATCATGACTATCGGGTATCTAGGTACGCGGCTGGAACAGATGGAAAGCGGCATCCGTCATCTTTAGATCGATTGGATGGCAACGTATATGAAGAAGGATTCCGCTATATTCGCGATCTCTTACATAACAAAAAGGTGGATTTTGGCTTTGCTTTTCTACATCCACCCTTATTTTGGAAAGCGGATCCACATCCATTACCACCCGCTCAACAGACACAAGCTGAGTTGACTCAAACTGGCAACAGCCCCCTAAAACAGATAGCGCATAAGCAAGATCAGCTAATGGAAATGGAAAGGCGCTATGGCCGCGTGTTCTGTCATGCTGTTGGAACCAAAAAGCTCGCCAGGCTTCCAGAGATGACCAGCAAAGAACTTGGATTACATGGCGTAAACGATTACTTCGAAGCCGGGATAGCGGTTGAGAAACTGAAAGGTCACCCTGCAGTCCGATTCTTCGATCCTGAGAGCAACCGGCCTGGCATCGCAGTGCACGTGCGCCGTGTCGATTCCAAAACACGCAAAATAGTAGAACTCGTTGAGGTTATCTTTAAACGCTATCCGGGTTCAATTGGCAACTATGTATCGGCACTGAGAAATCAAGGAAGTGATGGTAAGTGGTATGCCAGCGATGTTTACCTCTCTCCTCCGATTAACTTTGGCCAAATCCGCGATCTTTTGAAAGGAAGTATTGTTCCTTCTCACACAACCAAAGGCGTGACGATTCAGATGGCACAGCCTAGGAGCTGTCTCTTATACACATCTGACGCTGCCGACGACTA